>JAPUIH010000375.1 GCA_027297205.1 SAR324 cluster bacterium
AATTGCTTGCTGCGGGACGGATGGCGCAGCTTGCCCAGGGCCTTGGCCTCAATCTGACGAATTCGCTCGCGGGTCACGTCAAAAACCTGCCCGACTTCTTCCAGGGTATGATCGCGCCGTTCCCCGATACCAAAGCGCATCATCAGCACTTTCTCTTCCCGGGGCGTAAGGGATTTCAGCACCTGGCGGGTGGTCTCGTTCAGGTTCTGGTTCATGGTCATGTCATCCGGCAACGAGATTTTGGTATCCGGAATGAAATCGCCCAGGTGTGAATCCTCTTCTTCGCCGATGGGTGTCTCCAGGGAGGTGGGCTCCTTGGCAATTTGAAATACCTTGCGCACCTTGTCCAGCGGAAGATCGAGAATCTCGCCGATTTCTTCCGGCGTCGGTTCGCGCCCCAGCTCCTGCACCAGTTGGCGGGAGGTGCGGAGCAACTTGTTCATGGTTTCGATCATATGCACTGGCACGCGGATTGTACGGCCTTGATCGGCAATTGCCCGCGTGATGGCTTGGCGGATCCACCAGGTTGCATAGGTGGAGAATTTGTACCCGCGCCGGTATTCGAATTTGTCCACCGCCTTCATCAGGCCGATATTGCCCTCCTGAATTAAATCCAGAAATTGCAGGCCGCGGTTGGTGTATTTTTTGGCGATGCTGATTACGAGCCGTAAATTGGCCTCGGTGATCTGGCTCTTGGCCCGCTTGACCTTGCGCTCCGAACTGGTGAGCAGGGAAATTTCTTTCTCAAATTCCTCCGATTCCATTTCGGTCTGTTCAATCAGCTTAAATTTGCGCTGCTCGCCCACGCGCACTTTTTCCACGAAGCGCCGCGCGATGCGAGGCTGGTGACAGGAAATAGATTGGATTTCCGTGGAAATCTTTACCTTGCTCTGGCCTTTCGCTTTGAGCCACCTCACGATCAGCACTTCGATCTTACTGGTGTCGCCGCCCAGTTCTTTCTGATGGCGTACCAACTGCTTGCTGTTGTTGTTGATCTTGTCACGGTGCTGCAGCATCACCATGCACATGGCGTCGATCTGGCGGGAGTTGAAATTGATGCTCTTAATGGCATCGGCGATGGTGCTCCGGAATTTGGCCATCTGCACCTTGTCGGCCACCCTGGGGCGCTTTTTGACCTTCAGCCCTTCCAGCTTGTTCCAGGCGTTCTGGGCTTTGTTGAGGGACCCCAGCACCTTGGTGAGGGCAACACTCTCCTCCTCGATCACGTTGTCGTCCTCGTCCATGCCGGAAATTATTTCCTGTACCTTAATTTTGCCCGCCTGCAGCTTGGCGCCCAGATTGAGCAGATAACGCGCCACCAGGGAAGATCGCGACAGCACGGAAATCATCTCCCGCTGCCCTTCCTCGATCCGCTTGGAGATCTCCACTTCCTCTTCCCTGCTGAGCAGCTTGATATAACCCATCTCGCGCAGGTACATGCGAACCGGATCGTCGGTGCGCGTATCCACTGAGGGGTCCAGATCGAGCTCTTCGGTTTCCTCTTCCTCCGGCGGATTTGCGGGCTTGGAGATATTGACTGCGCTGGCGCCGTCTATGACCTCAATGTTCATTTCCGTGAACACAGAGAAGATTTCGTCCATCTGCTCCGTGGAGATTTCACCGGAGGGCAAGGCGTCGTTGATCTCGTCGAAGGTGAGGATCCCCTTTTCCTTTCCGGTCGCGATCAACTGTTTGATGGCTGTGCTGTGATCCAGACCTTCAATGGCTTGCGCGGCGATCGCGGTGGAGTCTTTTGATTTTGCTCGGGGGGTCTTCCGGGAGGCGGTGGAATTGGATTTCATATAGCTCTATAAGCCTTTGCAGTATGGGATATCGAGTAAACGGGTATCAACCAAACCGTGGGCAGGTTAATTGGCGCACCCGTTTGGTTCGTACAACTCCTGCAATTGTTCAAGCCAGCACCGGGATTACCCGCGCAGGCATCAGTTGGCAGGTTGAAAGACCAATATATTTGTAATTTAAACGTTTGCTTCGGCTGGCTGGTTCGTTCGGCCAGGGGACATCACTGTCGCCTGGAAGAGCCAATTCATATTTGGCTCATACTCCCTCAACATATTAAGTTATCAGCCTGGTACGTAATCCGCAAGCCATTGAACAGAAATTTGTTTTTGCCTGACAGCTCATTCGGCGCCTCTCCGGTACTCCGTCCCTTACACCTCCCGATTCGATGCGTATCACTCGAAACTCTCGATGCGGATCAGTTGTGTGGGACCCGTAATGAAGTTCAATTTGGCGATCTGCCTTAGACTCTTTTGCACATCCCGGTCCCTGGCGCGATGGGTGATCAGGATCACCTGCACGGGGTCTTCAGGATGATCCGCCTGCGCGGGCTGTACCATCGATTGAATGCTGATGTTGTTGTTCCCCATGATCTTTGTCATGCTGGCCAGCACCCCAACTCTGTCAAGTACTTGAAATCGCAAGTAGTATTCCGACTCCAACTCATGAATGGGCACCACCGACAGATTCCTTAGTTCTCCTTTGGTGACGGAGAGTGCAGGAATTTTTTGTTGAATTCCGGCCAATTGGTTGCGTGCCAAGTCGATGATATCGCTCACGACCGCACTGCCAGTGGGGAGCGCGCCGGCGCCCCGTCCATAGGACATGGTCGCGTCCACGTTGTCGCCGGTGATAAACACTGCATTGAACACCCCATTGACGGCGGCAAGTTGATGATCGACGGAGATCAGCGTGGGATGCACTCGCGCCTCCACTCGCTGACCGCTTAACTTTCCTATTGCGAGCAGCTTGACCACATAACCCATTTGCCTGGCATAGGTGATGTCCGTTGGGGTGATCCGGGAGATTCCCTCCTTGTAAATTTTGGAATAGTCGATGGTGGTGCCATAGGCCAAATTGACGAGGATGGCCAGCTTGTGCGCCGCGTCGTGGCCTTCCACATCAAAAGTGGGATCTCGCTCTGCATAGCCCAACCGTTGCGCCTCCGCCAGCACTTCCGCGAACGGCGTCCCTTCCGCGCTCATTTTGGACAGGATGTAGTTGGACGTGCCATTTACGATGCCCACAATTTCCCGAATGTGGTCTCCCGAGAGCCCCTCCTTGAGGGAACGCAGCACCGGGATTCCGCCGGCCACCGAAGCCTCGAAGCCGATGGAGAGTTCCTTTTCGTAAACCCGGCCGAATATTTCCCTGGCGTGCTCGGCCAGCAGTGCCTTGTTGGCGGTCACTACCGGTTTGCCCGCATCCAGTGCGCCGAGTACATAGGACTTGGCGTGCGTGGTGCCCCCAACCAGTTCCACAACGATGTCGATGCCGGGATTGGACAGAATGGTGGCCGGATCCTTGGAAACGGAAATTCCTCTCAGCGCCACGGACCTCTTTTTCTTTGGGTTTGCGGTCACCGCGTGGGTCACGCGCAAGTCGGCGCCCAAGCGCGCACGGATCAGTCCCCGGTTGCGTCTGAGGATGGAAATTACCCCACAGCCCACCACTCCCAAGCCGAACAGACCGACATTTATGGTGCGCATGGGTTGTTTGGTCCTATATCAACATTGTTGCAGGCGGCACAGCCGGGGCTGCGCACACAAACAAAATCATCTATCACTGGCCGTATTGGCAGACAAGCGCCAATTGTGGAAACGCTCAATATTAATGTGATACAGGGCCAGCCTTGCTTCGGCGGCAACTGTCTTGCCTGCTTCGAGCGGCGCTATCCCCTTATTAATGAGCACTTCAATAATGAATTAGAACAGGATATCCTGCTTGGATATTACGCTGGTGGCAAATTTCAAATGGCACGGTCAGGTATCTTATGCTGAAGTGGGTATTCTTGCTGATTTCCCTGGTGTTCGTACTTGAGGTGTGGCTGCTGCTCACCTGGGGTCCTGCTCTTGGCACCTTTTGGACCATTGTCTGGATTGTGGGATCCTTCTTCCTGGGAATGATATTGCTGCGGGTGGAAGGGGTGATCAAACTCATCGAAATCCACCGCCAGTTGCTGGTTGAGGAAATACCCACCAAGGAACTGCTCGATCTGTTTTTGATCCTGCTGGGAAGCGTGATGCTAGTCCTGCCCGGATTTGCCACGGATATTTTTGGTTTGGCAATGTTGCTGCCGCCTCCGCGCTGGATGGTACGAAATCTCATATTGCGCTTCATTCAGCGGATAATCCCGTCGGTGCCGGTCGGAGGTGGGGTGCATGCCCCAGGCCCGACTATTGAAATCGCCCCGGACGAGGAGCGCGACTGAAGGCTCTCCAGAGGCGCGCCGGCATCCACAACCGGCGTTGCTGGATAAATAGAGCCGCGCCTGAATATTAACGGAGGCGGGCCTGGGTTGGAATTTTTATGGCAGGGCTTTACGCAATCGTGGGCGATATAGCACGGGCGCGCTTTATGCTGGAGGCGCGAGTGCCTTATTTGCAGTTGCGTTTCAAGTCGCAACCCCTCGCGCCTTTCCAGGCGGAGATATCCCGCTGGCGCACCGAGTTTCCCGAGACACGGCTCATCATCAACGACGATCTGGAGTTCGCTGAACGGGTGAATGCCTGGGGCGTACACCTGGGTCAGGATGACTTGCGGCGGTATTCCAAGGAGGCACTGACGGCCACATCCCTGCAACTCGGAATTTCCACGCATTCCGACGAGGCAATTGCACTTGCCTTGGAATATGGCCCCGCCATGCTCGGTTTTGGGCCACTGTTTGCCACCACCAGCAAGGAAACCAACCGCCCGCCCCAGGGAGTGGCACGCTTGCGGGAGGTTGTGGCCGGCTGCTCGGTACCGGTCGTGGCCATCGGCGGGATCAAGGATGACAATCTGGATGAGGTGGTGGGTACCGGCGTGGCCATGGTGGCAATGATTGCCTACCTGGATAGTTTCTCCACCGCGGCGCAGCTGGATTCATTGATAATGCGTATGCAGGATTGACAAGCCCCATGGTTTGCATGCCCTGCCGCAATGGGGCATCATCCCGTTCCCCCGATTTGCCGTCCTTATCCCTTTCTGCAGGCAAACACTCCCCCTGGCGCGGAATTCCGCGTCCCGCTGAACACTCCGTAAATTACCACCACACCGTTGGGTACGAAGTAGGCAGCACTGCCAATAATGGAGGCTGTCCGGCCTCGGATTTTACATCGAATTTGCAGGCACCGGCCGTGCCTGAAACGTAGGCGGAAACAAGGGCAGAGCAGGCAGGATATTCCCGCAACACATCTATTTAGGCGGCTTTGCGGCGGCCCTCTCCTCTTGGGGCGGGATTTCCAGCGCCTCAAAAAATGGAGAAATTTGAATTGAACCGGCCCCGCATGCGCCGGGCACGAAAATTGTACCTAACGGAATATATTCCAGGATGGATCCGAAGTATCAGGGCCGATACCCGCTTGAGCGATAAGAATCAATTGCGAATGAAAATTACGCAGATTCATGGAAGGGAGATACAAAATGGGCAGCGGGATTTTGTATAGGAAATTGACCCATGAGGATGTCCATCGGGCTGTTGCGCAGTTCCTAAAAAGGGGTGGAGTGATCGAGCAACTGCCGGAGCAAAAGTCTCAGGAGAATCCAACAATAGGCGGGGAAAAATACCAGGACTACGAATCCCTCGCCGCGATCATTTCCGCCTGATCGTTATCCCTCAGGGTATGGCACCGGAGTTTCCCGATTGGAATTCGGGTGTCCTGAACCACCTTGCCTGACAGCCTGTCCAATCTTGATAGGGTAACGTAACCGGCCCCCTCGTTATCATTGCGCTGCCTCACCTTGCCAACATCAATCATTCGGCATAGGGTGAATCGAATTCCCGCCGGCCGGGAAGCTTCGGGCGCATGGGTGATCCGCCAACTCAAGAGAGGATAATTTTTCATGAACGAGCAAAAGCAGGCGATCAGGATTGATTTCCTCCCCAAGCTCAAAGACCCTCTGATGATTGTCGCCTTTCGGGGATGGAACGATGGTGGAAAGGCGTCCACGAATGCCGTGCGGAGGATGATTTCGCAGTTTAATGCCCAGCGCTTCGCGACCATCGATCCAGAAGATTTTTACGTGTTCAGTGAAAGCCGTCCCAAGGTAAAGCTGGTGGATGGGCAGACACGGCGGGAAATTCAATGGCAAAAGAATGAGTTTTATCATGCGGAGTTACCCGGCGGTGGGCGGGACGTGGTGCTGTTTCTCGGCACCGAACCCAACTTGAAGTGGCGCACCTTCGGTACGGTGTTTACCTCTCTGGCCCAGCAGTTGGGGGTGAATTGCGTGGTGACCCTGGGCGCCTATCTGGCGGACGTGCTCTACACGCTTCCCATTCAGGTCAATGGCTTTTCCAGCGACTTGCAGTTGATGGCGGACCACAAGCTGGAGCGCACCAACTATGAAGGACCTACGGGCATTGTGGGTGTGTTGAACAGCTTCGCGCAGGAACAGAAATTTAAGACCCTGAGCTTATGGGCCGCCGTACCATACTATATTTCCATACCTAATCCGAAGGCGGTTCACGCCATCATGAGGAAGTTGGGCGAAGTGTTCGCCATCGAGTTTGATCTAAATACCCTGGAAAAGGACGCGGACAATTTCGATAACGAAATCAACGATGTGGTTGCCAAGGACCCAAACGTCGCGGCCTATGTACGGGAACTGAAGAAACGGGAATTCTTAAACTAGAGCGGCAGGCTGGACCCGGCCGCCGTTTGTGACGGCGGTGCGAGACGGCTTGGCCATTCCCGAAATTCGTATGTCACCCGATTTTTCCACCAATCTGCGCTACTTTCCCCTCAGCGAGTATTACCGCCGCCGCTTCGGCAAGCGCGTGTACAAGGTCAGCGTGGCCACGGCCCGCACCTGTCCCAACCGCGAAGGCATCCGCGGGATGTCGGTATGCAGCTTTTGCGACCAGTGGGGCTCGGCGGCCTATGAAGAGTTGGTGGGCCAGCCCCTGCAGACGCAGATTGCCCGCGTCAGCGCGCGCCTGCGGGAGCGTTACAAGGCAGAGCGGTTTCTGGTCTACTTTCAGGCCTATACCAATACCTTCGAGCGCATCTCGCGGCTGGAGGCGCTGTTCGAAGAGGCCTTGCGCCAGCCGGACGTGATTGGGCTGGTGGTGGGCACGCGGCCGGACTGTCTGCCAAGGCGCATGCTGCGTTTGATGAGCGAAATTGCGCGCAGCCATTATCTTTCCGTGGAACTGGGGGTGCAGAGCCTGGACGATGACCAACTGAATTTTCTCTCAAGGGGTCATGATGGAGCCTGCTCCCTGGCCGCGCTGGAATCTCTGCGGGAATATCCGGAGATCGACGTGTGCGCCCACCTGATGTTCGGCATTCCCGGCGAGGACGACGGCCAGCTCAAGGAGACCGCCGCGGTGCTTTCCGCCCAGGGGCTGCAAGGCGTGAAGCTGCACAATCTGCATGTGCTGAAAAATACCCCCTTGGCCCGCCTGTACGGTCAGGGAGCCTTTGCACCGGTGAGCCTGCCCGAGTATGCCCGCAAAGTGGCGGTATTTCTGGAGCATCTTGCACCAGGCGTGGCGGTGCACAGGCTTAACGCCGTTGCCTCGCGATGGGAGGAGCTGCTGGCTCCACCGTGGGCGAAGGAAAAACTGGGGCCAACCCAGTTCATCCGTGATTACATGGAACGGGTTGACAGTTGGCAGGGAAAACATTACCAATCCGGCCAATGGTATCCGCCGCCGGGCCTGCCGCAAGGCGGCGAGGCGGCCATTAACAACGGGAATGGGAAATGGGGCTAATTCGAATACTGATGTTAGCCGTGGCGGGGCTGCTCATATATTCGTTCTACAAGAAGCTGACCGCCGGCTCCCGCCGCGCCCACGATGTCAAGGAAGATGAACGGCTGGGCCGCCTTGTGCAGGACCCGCAATGCCATGTCTATGTGGACAGCAAGGACGCGGTGCACCGGAAGGTCAAGGGGGGCGATCTGTTTTTCTGCAGCGAGGACTGCGCTGATGACTACCTCGCCGCGAACCAGCCGGAAGAATCCAGACCATCATAGAATTGCCGTGTTTCACCGACCGATGGAATTTGCCGGAAGCTGGTACCCCAAAGCCACCCGTGCCTGCGAGTCCCAGATTCGCCAATTTTGGGAATCTTCCCCGGCTCCCGAGGTAACGGGGTGCTTCGGCGTGGTGCCTCATGCGGGCTGGGTTTTTTCCGGGCACATCGCCACGATCGGGTCGCCGGAGTCCAGCTTGTCATCGTGCTAGGGGGACATCTGGGCTCCGGCGACCCGATCGTGGCGATGTGCGAGGGCCAGTGGGAGACGCCCTTCGGCTCGTTTCACATCCATGAAGGCTTCCGGGAGACGCTGAGCACCTTTCCCCAATTCGTGCTGGAAACGGAGAGCAAGCACTTCCCGGACAATTCCACCGAGTTGCAGCTTCCCTTTGCCAAGCACAGATTCCCCCAGGCCGAGCTTTTGCCGATCCGGGTGCCCCCGGGCCCCGTGGCCCTGGAGTTGGGCCGCGCCCTGGCGGAATATCTGGCGCGAATCGGCTTGCGCGCGGTGGGAGTGGCATCCACCGACCTGACCCACTATGGGCCGAATTACAATTTCGAACCCGAGGGCGATGGAGAGGCCGCGCTGCAATGGGCCACGGAAGTCAACGACGCGGCGTTTATAACGGCGGTGGAGAGCGGGGACGGCGAGGCCGTGCTGGCCGTGGCCAGAGAGCGGCACAATGCCTGCTCGGCCGGTGCGGTGGCGGCGATGAACGAATTGGCCCGCGCCGCTGGACAAAGCTTCCACACAATCGGCCACACCACCAGCGCGGCCCAGGGACCGCGGGACAAACGGAATTTCGTCGGCTACCTGGGAGGAGTCTATAGCTGAGGGTCAGGTGGCGACGGCATTGGAGGCCGGCACAGAACGGCGGATTTGCCGGGCCACCATTTGATGACGCGCCCGCGAGATTAGATAGAACACACCCAGATTGGTCACCAGCACGAGCAGTGTGCCAATGGCGGCCAGGTAGCGCAGTTGCCAGACCATCAAAGGTTCCAGCACCCGCTGCATGAAGCGGCTCCCGGCCACGTGCTCCCAGTCTTCGCGTTGCATGGGGGAATCCCCCCGCACCTCCGAAACTAGGCTCAGAATGTAGCCGGGCAGGCGCTCGATCTCAGCCTGATTGGGCGGAGGTTCCTGGCCGGGCTGCTGCTCCGGCTGTTGTGGGGGCCAGTTGACATGATCTCCCGCCGCCCAGTGCAGCGCCAGCAACAGCAGTTGCGCCGATACTTGCTCGATGCCGTTTGAACCATCCGCGCCGTCCTGCTGCACCTGGCCCCGCAATTCCGTCTTTGCCTCGGCAAGTTTTCCACGGAATCCTTCCAGCAGCTTTTCTTCCGAATAGGCCAGTATCGCCCTACGGAGCGTTTCTTTATCGGCGTGGCCCGCCGGTGAGCCGGCAGAGCCTTGCTGGGAGTAGGCAGGCGAAAGCAACAATGCGCCGATGGGCGCCGCGCTGGCCCTGGCGCCGGGCGCCCGCAGAGCGAAGACCACCAGCCCCGGGCCCGCCGTGGCAAGCAGATAGCACGCCAGCAGCGCCTGCATCGATACCAGCAGTACCAGCAAGCCGGGCAGAGCCAGCAACGGCGAGGCGCGCTCACCGGCCCGGTACAATCCGTAAGTGTGCCCGATTAAATGGTGCAGTCCCCCGGCGCTCAGCAGCCCCAGCACGAACAACAATGCCAACAGATGCCAGGGCAGGGCCCCCAGATAGGGCGTGAGCGGGTTGTCCAGCAGAAAGCTCAGCACCAGGGTCAGTGTCTGCATGGCCTTACTCTTCTTCCATTTCGATCGCCGCCTGTGCCGCGGCCAGCCGCGCAATGGGAAGCCGGAAGGGCGAACAACTGACGTAATCAAGCCCCAGCTTATGGAAGAACTTTACCGAGGCCGCCTCTCCGCCATGCTCTCCGCAAATACCCACCTTGAGATCCGGATTCGATTTGCGGCCTTCCTCAATGGCGATGCGCATCATGGCGCCGATTCCTTCCTGGTCCAGCGCGACGAAGGGGTCTTCTTCCAACACCCCTTTTTCCATGTACATGGGCAGGAATGAACCCGAATCGTCCCGGGAAAATCCAAAGCCCATCTGGGTCAGATCGTTGGTGCCGAAGGAATAGAAATCCGCGTGGGCCGCAATGGATCTGGAGCAAACCGCCGCACGCGGCGTTTCCAGCATGGTACCGATCTGTATGGACAGGGATTCGGCCAACTCCTCCATCACCCGATCCGCCAGATCGCGGATACTCTCGCGCAACAGGGCCAACTCCCTGGCGGTGCTGACCAGGGGCACCATGATTTCCGGCTGCACGGCAACGCCCTCCTTGGCCACAATACAGGCGGCTTCCACGATGGCCCGCACCTGCATGTGGTAAATTTCCGGATAGGTAAAGGCCAGCCTGCAGCCCCGGTGTCCGAGCATGGGATTGGTTTCGGACAGGGCCTCGGAACGATGCTGCACCATTTCCACGGAAATATTCATCGCCTTTGACATGCGGGTCTGGGAGCGGATGGAGCGCGGCAGAAACTCGTGCAGGGGCGGATCCAGCAGGCGGATAGTAACGGGCCGGCTCTGCATGACGCGGAAGATTTCCATGAAGTCCTTGCGCTGCATGGGCAGGAGTTCGGCCAGGGCCGCCGAGCGGCCGATTTCGTCCACCGACAGGATCATTTTGCGGAAGATCGGAATACGCTCAATATCGAAGAACATATGCTCCGTGCGGCACAGCCCCACGCCTTCGGCGCCCATTTCCAGGGCCTTGCGCGCGTCTGCCTCGGTATCAGCATTGGCCCTCACGCCCATGCTGCGATGGCGGTCCGCCCACTCCATCACCCGGGCCACGTCCCCCTCCAGGGAAGGTTGAACCTGGGGCAATTGGCCCGCGAAAATTTCTCCGGTGTTGCCGTCGAGGCTGATCCAGTCCATGCGCTTGACCGTCTTTTCCCCGATCGTCATTTCATTGATGTGGTAATTGATGTCGATTTGCTGGGCTCCCACAATACAGCACTTGCCCATTCCCCTGGCCACCACCGCGGCATGGGAGGTCAGACCCCCATGGGCGGTTAGAATGCCCTCCGCGGCGCTCAATCCGCCGATGTCTTCAGGCGTGGTTTCCTGGCGCACCAGAATGATTTTCACGCCCTGAGCCGCCATTTCTTCCACCTGCTCGGCGAAAAACACGACCTGCCCCACCGCCGAGCCCGGCGAAGCCGGGACGCCCTTGCTCAGTATTTCTTCCGCCCCTGACCTGTCCAGGGTAGGATGCAGCAGCAGGTCGATCGCTACGGGATCGATCTGGCACAGGGCGTCACGTTCATTGCAAATGCCCTCGTCCACCAGGTCCAGAGCGATCCTTATGCTTGCCGCCGCGGTGCGGCCGGCCGGCCGGGACTGCAGGATCATCAGCCGCCCCTCGTCAATGGTGAATTGGATTTCCTGGGCATCGTGAAAGTGCCGCTCGATTTTTTCCGCCCATCCCTTCAGTTCCTTGTAAGCCTTCGGGGCCAGCTTTCCGAGTGCGCTCAAGTCTTCCGTGAAGCGCACGCCCGCGGTGAGGTCCTCGACATAGGCGCGCTCCAGGAACTTTCCGTACAGCTTCTTTTTTCCCGATGCGGGATGACGGGTGAACAGGCTGCCCGCCCCGCTATGCGCCGCACCGGTGCCAAATACCATCTCCTGCACCACCATTGCGGTGCCAGGCAGATGCTCCTGCAAAGTGGCCCGGCGATGGTCCACCGCCCGTGGGTGATTCCATGCCTTGAATCCCGCCGCAACGGCATTGTACAACTGCTCGCGGGGTTCGCTGGGCAGGGCACAACCGGCCTGGCTCTCGCAATGCTCCCGGAATCCCTTTGCCAGCGCCTCCAACGCCTCAGCGTGCAGCTCGTGGTCCGCCTCCGCATTGGCCTGGGACAGGGCCTTTGCGAGCAACTGATCGAAACCGCCGGGTTCCACCCCCAGTACGTACATCCCGTAGGAGTGAATGAAGCGGCGGTAAGCGTCCCAGGCCAGCCGCGCATCGTTGGTCTGGCGGATCAGTCCGTCCACTCCGTCCGGCGTGAGGCCGATGTTCACCACGGTGGGTTGTGCCTCGGGCATGGGGGCAGGGGCGCTGGAACGCACGGACAGCAGCAAAGGATTTTGCGCATCCCCAAATGTCTTGCCGCTCCATTCGCGCAGCAGATTCAGCCCTTCATCGACCGTGGCCTTGACCTGTTCCGGGGGATTGGGCGCGCCGTCCTGGAAGAATGCGCTCAATGCAGGGGAACAGACGAATCCTGAGGGCACGGGCGCCCCGATACTGGCCAGTTCCATCAGAGCGTGGCCCTTGCCGCCCACGGCCAGAGGCGGCGGAGAACTCCCTTCCGTGCTTTTTTCATGAATAGGATAAATCAACGGTACGCCGGCTGAACTGCTCGTCATGGCTCCACTCGCAATGGCTGAACAAATTTACGAATCCAAATAGATATTGACCGGCCTCCCTCCGGCTCCCTCCTTTTTCCGCCACCGCAAGCCCCGTAAGGGGTTGCTGCGCGGATTTGCATGTGGCGGTCAATTACAGGAATAGATTCCTAGATCATAACACCGACGGAACGGTATGTATTCCCCGCGCATGAAGGATAGCAACCGCGGGCTTCAACCGGACAGCCGGATTGAAGGAAGGTAAAATGCGGGGAAAATGGGCGGGCCCGCCAGCCGTGGGCTCCGGGCGGAGTGCAATTCCCGCCTGGATTATTGGGCGTGCTTCATGGGCGGGCGCAGCGAGAATGCCATGCGGATGCCTCGCACGGCCTGCCGGAGCCGCTTCTCGTTTTCAACGAGAGCCATGCGCACATAGCCTTCTCCTTCGTCGCCGAAGCCAATACCCGGCGAGACCACTACATTGGCCTTTTCCATCAGTTCCATCGCGAAGACGGAGCTTCCGTTCTTGGCGAAGGGTTCTGGAATCCTCACCCAGACGAACATCCCGCCCTGCGGCACGTCCACTTCCCAGCCCGCCTGGGACAGGCCGTCCAGCACCACATCGCGCCGCCTCTGGTAGGCGCGCTGTTGTTCCACCACGTATTCCTGGCAATGCCGGATTGCAATGATGGATGCAATCTGCACCGCCTGAAAAATACCGTAATCGTAGTAGCCCTTGATGCGGTTGAGGGCGCCGATGATTTCCCGGTTGCCCAGAGCATAACCGACCCGCCATCCGGCCATATTGTATGCCTTGGACATGGTGCCAAATTCGCACCCCACGTCCATGGCGCCCTTGGCCTGCAAAAAGCTGGGGGCCTCGTACCCGTCGAAGGTGATACGGCTGTAGGCAAAATCGTGCACCACGATCAGGCGATGCCGCTTGGCGATCTTCACCACTTCCTCGAAAAACGGCAGCTCCACGCATTTCCCGGTGGGATTGTGGGGGTAGTTGAGGAACAGCACCTTGGGCGCGGGACTGAGCTTCTTGCACATCGCCACCAAGTCGCGCAGCATTGCCTCGTCATCCTCCACGCTCAGGCGCAGGGCCTCGCCGCCGGCCAGGATCACGCTGTAGGTATGGATGGGATAGGACGGGGCCGGAACGATGGCCCGGTCTCCCGCGCCCAGCAGGGCCAGGCACAGATGGGAAAAACCCTCCTTTGAGCCGATCGTGCAAATCACTTCCTTGTCCGGATCAAGCTGCACACCAAACTGAGACCCGTAGTACCTGCTGAGTTCCTTGCGCAGGCTGTAGATTCCCGTCGCCACGGAGTAGCGGTGATTGCGCGGGTCTTGCACCACCTCGATCAGCTTATCCACAATTGGCTGAGGCGTGGGGTCCTTTGGATTGCCCATCGCCATGTCCACCAGGTCCTGTCCCGCCTGCCGTTTTTGCAAGCGTATGATGTTCAACTTCTCGAACATGTACTCGGGAAGCTGAGCCATCCTGTCGGACAGTAAATTGGAAATGTCGATCTTGCTCATTGCTGGTACCGGCTGGGTCGGAACTGGAAGATTGGCTGGGAAAATCCGGCGAGGAATCTTCTCCGGCCTCGGCTCCACTTGTTGCAATTCAACGCGATCAACCCCGGGCGGGGCCAATTGGTATCGACCCCTGATTCGGGTGTGCTAGGGAAATCTTATCGAAATTGCTCCTGTCTTGTAAGCATTTTTGTGTAAGGATTACGGGGCCTTATGTCAAGCTGTGCGGACCGCGGCCAGACATACCGCCTTATGCCGGGGGACGTGGAAATTTGAAATATTCGGCTAACCTGGACCCATCGGCCATAAATATTGGTGTCCGGGCAGCAGCACTGGAACCGGAACCGGAAAAACTAATCCAGCAGGAAACTCCCATGCCTCGTTCTGGGGAACGAACAAAATTCAGGTGTGCAAATGGCTGAACCGGGCGAAGGTCATGAAGCCAGGGGGCCGGGCGGAGCGCACAAAGGCAATCTGGTAGACCTGTACGAGAAAATGAGCAAGATCCTGGGGGAGAATCTGGACCGGGCAGGCATGATCACCGAGGAGGCTTTCGAACTCGCGCTCAAGGAATCCAGGGAATGGGCGCAGAAAATGAAGGAAGACTATGGCGAGGACATCGCCAAAGTCTCGGACTTCATCCGCCGGGATTGGCACGAGGCCATTCGCCACATTCGTCAACAGGCCCAGAAAAGTCTGGGGATCGGCCGTATTCAGGTGGGGTTGTTGGAAGTGCTGTCCCGGATGGCGGAGTCCGCGGGGAGCCAGTTGGAAATCTTTGCGAACAAACTCAAGGATCGCCTGACCTACAAGACCGGGGAGATTGCCGGGGCGGGCAGTCTGGAATGTCAGAATTGCGAGCAGATGCTGGAGTTCGAAAAGCCCACCCGTATCCCGCCGTGTCCAAAATGCAGGGGGACGATTTTCAGCCGCCGGTTTTGACCTGACCATTCCGCACGAAAAATTGCACCTGGGATGTTGTAATTGCATCCATGTTCAGGTATTCAAATTTATTGACAGCCTCCGCATTTTAATTCTATTAACCTAACCCAATTGGGAATTTTGCATTGTTGCCCGCACATGCGAGGAGGAACCGGGATAATCGTGGCCGGAAGAGCCTGCCTTGGCTTAACGCCATATTGCAGGAAACCGCGAACTCCAGCCGAAACGAATAAAGCTTCCACGAACGGTGGATGGGTCTGGAGCCGTTTGCTTCCGCAGCAAGCTTACCAGTAGCCGAGGAGGGTAGCCGGGAATGGTCAAGGCCGATATTATTCGATCCATTGAGCTCAAATTGGGCATTTCCCACGAGGACGCCAGCCTCCAGGTTGAAAGCCTGCTTTACCTCATCAAAGACCAATTGATGGAATTGGAGCCTGTACTGATCAGCGGTTTCGGGCAGTGGAAAGTACGGGAGAAAAAATCCAGAGTGGGACGCAATCCCAAAACGCGCGAAGAATACGAAATTTCCCCCCGCCGCGTGGTCACGTTCTATCCATCGAACGTCTGGCGCGAAGAGATCTCCAACAATTCCTTTGACTAACCCGCCGGCGGCCAGGCCCACTGGAGCCCATGGGTTATGCCCCGCTCCATGGATTCAGTGCATCATTCCCCAGCAGCCCCGAGCCGGCCGCGCTTGCAATTGCGGTGCAGGCGGAATTGGAAGCCGCGCTCACCGCATGGCAACCGGCGGTGCGGTGAGGAGGGTGGCGGTCTGGGCTATCGGCTGAACGGACGCACGGCGGGAACGCAGGGTTGCAATGCTGGCAGGGCTGACCATCGTCGAACTTGGTGGATTCATCGCGGGGCCTTTCTGCGCAAAACTGTTTGCCGATCTCGGTGCGCAGGTCATCAAAATAGAGGCGCCCGGAGACGGCGATCCGGCTAGGGCCTACGGACCCTTTCCCCACGGGCGGCCGCATCCGGAAAAGAGCGGACTGTTTCTGTTTCTCAATGGCAACAAGACCGGCATCACCCTTGACGTGGAAAAGCCGGAGGGACGCGAGGTGTTGCATGAGATACTCGCCCTGGCCGATGTGCTGGTGACGGAGCGGCCCCGGCTGCTTTACAGCGGACCGGATGAGGCGGGGGAGACGGCGCGTTTCCAGGCACGGTATCCTGCCCTGGTCAGTGCCTGCATCACGCCCTTTGGGGTTGCGGGGCCCCTGCGGGACGATCCCGGCAATAGCTTGCTCTGCAACGCCTTGGGCGCCGCCGCCTGGGCCATCGGGGATCCGGAGCGCGAGCCTCTTAATCTGCCCTTCTTCCAGTGTGAATACCAGGCGGGCATCAATGCCGCCTCGGCCATTATGGCGGCTCTGCTCATGCGCCGCCGATCCGGGACGGGACAGCGCATCGACATTTCCACCGCGGACGTAATCGCCAGTTACGCGGCTTCCAACGCCACCTTGTATATTTACCACGGGCTGCAGTGGCGGCGGGATGGGCGGCGCGCCTATCGCTCCAGCGGGTGCTATCCCTATGGTTTGTTTCCCTGCAAGGACGGATACGTATGCCTGATCGCCCGCACGGCAAGGGAATGGGGCCGTTTTGTCGAATCCATCGGCCATCCCGCTTGGGCGGATCAGCCCCGCTATCAGGATCAGGTGGCCATGGCCCGGGAGTACCCCGAGGAGGTGGACGCTCTGCTGGGTTCCGCTTTGGCGGGGTTGACCCGGCGCGAGCTTTACGATCTTGCCTGCAAATATGAATATCCCCTGGCTCCGGTGCGCAACGTCGCCGAGGCCATGGAAGAACCGCAACTGGCGCACAGGGAATTCTTTGTTGAGGTGGAGCATCCCGAGGCAGGGCGGTTGCGCCTGCCTGGATTGCCTTACCACTACTCGGGCTTTGCGCCACCTTCCGCCCGGCCTGCGCCGAGGCTGGGCGAGCACACGGCGGATTTTCTGACAAACCGGCTGGGAGTTTCCTCCCAGCAGTTGGCGGCGCTGCGGGAGGGAGGAATTGTCTGAAACGGGTCACGCGATCATGAGGTGTTGATGAATCCGCCACTTGCAGGATACCGGGTGCTCAACCTGGGCCGGGTCTGGACCGGCCCCATCGTGGGCTATACCCTGGCCGCCCTGGGGGCGGAAGTGATCAAGCTGGAGCATGAATCCAGCCCGGACGTGACCCGCCTGTTGGGACGTCCCACCATCGCGGGAAAGCGGCCGGAGGGTGAGCCCCAGGAATTGAGCATGTTCTTCCACAACCACAATCGGGATTGCCTGGGCATTACGCTCAATCTGAAAACCGAGCGCGGCAGGGAATTGATGCTGGCCCTGGCGGCCAAATGCAATGTGGTGCTGGAAAATTTCGGCTCCGGTGTGATGGAAAGGCTGGGCCTAGGCTACCACGCCCTGGCCCAGGTCAGGCCCGGCATCATCGTCGCCGCCATTTCCGGCGTGGGCCAGGATGGGCCGCTGACGGGCCTGCGCGGGTATGCCCCCGTGTTTTCCAGCCTCTCCGGATTGGAAAGCCTGGTGGGTTACGATAATGAAGAAGCGCAGGGCATGTTGAGTTTTGGCCTGAGCGACCCAAATGCCGGCGCCCAGGCGGTATTCGCCGTGTTGGCGGCCGTGTTCCATCATCAAGAAACGGGCCAGGGGCAGTATATCGATATGTCGCAGCTTGAAGCCGGCATGGCGGTGCTGGGAGAAGCCATGTTGGAATGGCAATTTACCGGGCAGGCGCCGGGCCCACGGGGAAACGGACATCGCACCCATTGTCCCCATGGCATCTTCCCTTGTCGGGAGCCGGGGTGCTGGGTGGCCATCGCCGTGGAATGCGATGCGCACTGGAATGGACTGCGCCAGGCCATGGGAGACCCCCCCTGGGCGCGGGAGCCGGCGCTGCAAAGCGCCCAGGGCCGTGGGCAAGACCGGGAGCGGATCGAGCGGGAGCTGGATGATTGGTGCCGCAAATTTCCCAGGGACGAACTATTGCGGAAACTTGGCAAACTTGACGTGCCGGCAAAGCCGGTGTTGCAGGTGGAGGAGCTGGACGATCATCCACAATTCAGCGAGCGAGGACTTTATCAGGAGGTGGAGCATCCGCTGATGGGAACGGAGCGGCTGGTGGCGCTGCCCTGGAAAATGAGCGGCCTGGCCCATTCCATCCGCAAGGCGGCGCCGTTGATGGGGGAAGACAACCGTTATGTGTTCATGAAATTGCTGGGTATGGGCCAGGAAGAGTTCGACAAACTCGGTGAAGATGGGGTGATTTGAGACCCAACCCGCCGCTGTACAGAATCCGGGGGACGATCAAGGTTGGCAATGGATATGCGCCCAGATAACAGTGAACATTATCCGGTCATCAGTGACGCCGAGTTGGAAAAGCTGCGCCAGCGCATCGGCGTGAAAATAGAGAAAACCCTGGAGCCCTGGGTGGAAGAGGCCAATCGGGACGCGATACGGCACTATGCCCTGGGCATCGGGGACGACAATCCGCTCTGGCTGGACCCGCGGTACGCGGGCAACACACGTTACGGCACCCTCATCGCACCCCCGACATTTCTGTTCGCCACCAACCGCATCGCAAGCGGTTATGTGGGTGGATTGCCCGGTATTCATGCCATGTTCGCCGGTACCGACTGGCGCTTTCTGGAACCGGTGCGCCTCGGAACCACCGTGCGTTCGGAAGCGACCCTGAAGGACCTGATCGAACATCAGACCCGTTTTTCGGGACGCGCCATCCAGCAAATTTACCATGTGGAATTTTTCGACCAGAGTGGCCTGAAGCTTGCTGAATGCGATTCCTGGTGCTTCCGCACGGAACGGGCCACGGCCAGGGAAAAAGGGGAAAAGTACAAAGATGTGGCGGCGCGCAAGGTATACAGCGACGAGGAGATGGCGGAAATCTCGGCAGGCTACGCCAAGGAGCAGGTGCGGGGCGGCACACCCCGGTACTGGGAGGATGTGGCCGAAGGGGACGAACTTCCTGCCATCCTGAAAGGCCCCATGACAGTCACCGGATTTATTGCCTACGTACAGGGATGGGGTGGGCTGTACATCCGCGCCCACAAGCTGGCCTTCGACACCTTCCGCAAACATAAAGGGCTGGGCATCCCCAACGCCTACAATATACCAGACGTTCCCGAGCGCGTGCATTGGGAGCAGGAGATGGCCCGCGCGGTGGGTGCCCCGGACGCTTACGACTACGGCCCCGAGCGCATCTCCTGGATGGGGCACTTGATGACCAATTGGATCGGGGACGATGGCTGGCTTTCCCGGTTGCACGCCAAGGTGGTGCGCCACAATCCCGTGGGGGATTTGCTTACCCTTTCCGGCAGGGTCGTTCGCAAGTATGAGCAGGAGGGACGGCAGCTGGTGGATTGTGAGTTGCTGGCCGTCAATCAGGACGGAGAGCATTCCTGCGAGGCCGAGGCGACCGCGATTTTACCCAGGCGAGGCTGAGCGCCGGCGGAGTCACAGCAATGCAGTTCCGTGAGTTTTAGTTTCAGTTCGCATTTTGGGCAAAAGACGCGCCAGCAATGTTTGCGTTTGCCAATGCCCTGGTGTAGAAGGCGGGAAGCCTGAAAACTCGTGATTTAATGAGCAGTTCGCAGTGTTCCGGTGAAATGGGGTACAGCGGAGACTTCCCTGGCCCGTTTCAGATGTTTTCTAGAATCCACCGAATAAGGGGGAGTTATGACACTCAGAACCTTCCTAAAGACATTCATACTCGCAATTCTTGCCGTTTCGCTTGTTCCCATCGTTGCCCCGGCGAAGAAGACGAAGTGGAATTTCTCGATCCAAGGCCAGCGCCGGGCGTTCACCGAGGGGCTGGAGACGGCCAAGGTTGTAATGGAGAAAGCGGACCCGGATTTTGAGTTAAACATCGTGTACGGGAACGCGCTTTCGCCGGCCAAGCAAAACCTGGACGGCCTCAAGATCGGCGCTTTCGAGGCCGCGTTTATGTTCGCGGGGTACCACCCGGGCAAGGTGCCCATGACCTATGTGCTGGAACTGCCCTTCCTGTTGCCCACCGACCATGCCACCAAGAACAAGGTGGAGACGATAATCAAGGAGCATCCCATTATCGTGAAGGAGTTGCGCCAGCGCTGGAACGCGAGGTTCTTCCTAAATGCCTTTCTGCCCACCTACGAGCTGATGGGCAACACGCGCATATCCAAGGTGAGCGATTTCAAGGGGGTGAAGACCCGGCTGTCCGGGCCGAACGCGGCGATTCTGCAAATGTTCGGCGCTATTCCCACCATGGTGCCCGCTCCCGAAGCTTACGAGGCGGTGGATCGGGGGATGATCGACGTGTTCGGACTTCCCTACACCTACGCCCTGGGCGCCTATCGTGTGTATGAAGTCTCCAAATACACCACCGAGGGACTGGCCATGGGCGGCGGCTCCGTGATGATGCTCTCGACCGTCGACGCATGGGACGCCCTGCCCCAGAAGCTGAAGGACATGCTTCCCGAGATTCGGAAACAGAACGATGACGCGCTGATCGCGGCCTATGCCAAGGCGGACCTGAAGTGGCGTCCCATCTTTGATAAGCGCCTCGAAATCGTGCCCTTCCCGAAGTCCGAGCGCGATAAGCTGGTGGCCAAGGCCCAGCCTGTCTGGGACAAATGGGAGCGCGAAAACAACGCCAAGGGCTTCCCGGCGACTGAAATTCTGAACTATGCCAAGAAGGTTGTCAGAGACAACATGTGATAACAGTAAGCAATATAGGGAATCGGCGGGGCTCGGGCTCCGCCGCTTGCCTGTTGTTTTGCAGGGGAATCATCCCACCATATGCCCGGCCGCCCCTGCGCCTGTCCGCTGGATGCAATAACCGGCGGAGGCGCTGGAACCGGCCTTGTTCCGCTCCTTTCAGATTGAGTGCTGGGCGGGCACGAAAAAGCCTCCGGCCAGGATTGCAGCCATGCAAGAGTTTCTTACCGTACTGCTTGTCGTCGCGGCATTGGGCGTCGCCATCTTTTTTCTGGCCGCCCAACTGGACATAATTGCCTGGCAGATCGAGCAGGGCCTCAATCTCTGCGCCAACGCTCTCATTCTGTTTG
>JAPUIH010000376.1 GCA_027297205.1 SAR324 cluster bacterium
TCGACGAGAAGGAAGAGGGAGAAATCACCTTTCAGGGAAAAGTATACGAGTATGAAGATTCGGACGGTGCCTTCTTTTACCGCGACTGCGACGAGGAAAACGAACGGGCGTTCTACTATTGGGATTTCTACAACGACGACCTGGAGTACACGATTACCGTCAAGGAATGGGAGCGCGGCGTCGTCGAAGTCACCTTGACGCAATCGTTGCGTGAAGATCAGATCGAGGTCTATTCCCTCCGCCTTGCCTCCGATTGACCGGCCTCCCACTCCTGGTAAGCAGCCCATAAAGGCGCTCCTCCACCCTGGGTCGGCCAAGGCGCTTCCCGATAATCTGCTCCGGGGTGTGTCTCGCTTTTTTCATGCCGGTCCTCCCTGATCGGTTCAGCCCCAACCCTAACATTGAAACTGGATCGATCTAAGGGGGGCAGATCAAGGTTGTGAATACCTCTGAATTGTTGGATCTGAATTCGCTGAAGAAACATTGCTTCGTCCTTTCGAGACTACCCAGTGGGTGCAGTGGTGAATTCAATATTTGCGGCGAATTCCGAACCGATAGCCAAATACGAGTCACCCTCCATGAGAATTATGTGACGTTTAGTCGAAGGTTGCTTAGTTTTTTTCCCTTTTTGACCCTCTGCACAACACTCACCCCACCCTCATCTCCGCTGCAATCTTCCGCATTCCCTTGTGGCCCCGGCTCAGGGCTTGCCGGATCGCCTGTTCTACCGTCTCATTCTCCCTGGGCTTGCCCGCCGCTTCCCACAAAAAAAGGGAGCCGGGCGCGAGCCTGACTCCCTGATTTATCGAATTTGTATGGAGACGAGGAGGATCGAACTCCCGACCTCAGCATTGCGAACGCTGCGCTCTCCCATCTGAGCTACGTCCCCGGGAATGGAAAAAAGGTAGCAGAACTGTGGCAAATGGCAACGGGGCAGGGACCGCCGCCGCAAGGCAAATTGCCGTGCCGCGCGCCGCGAAGCATCCACGCCGTTCCAGCTCGGCTATAGCGGTACGGAAAAATCGCGGGCAGAACCTTCGCTGCGCATGCCATGTGTTGCAGGGCGGTCAGGGCTGGCCGGATTATTTGCGCGGCCCCTTAATTCTTCTTTGCCGGGGCGTAGGAGATGGCTTCCACCGCCTCCAGGGTGACCAGTCCGCCCCCTCCCGCCCCGATGAGCAGATCGTCCAGGGGCGCCAGGAAGGCCTCGATGCGCTGCTCGCTGTCCACGATTTCGATTACCAGGGGCAGGTGCTCGGCCAGGCGCAGCACCTTGGCCGTGTGCACCTGACTGGAGGCGCCGTAGGACTCGATGCCCCGCAACACGGTGGCCCCGGCCAACCCCTGGCGCCGTGCCGCGCGCACGATCTCCTCATAGAGGGGTTTGTGGTGCCACTTGTCGGTTTCTTCCACGAATATGCGCAGCAGCTTGGCTTTTTGCCGGGCGGCCATGGCTTCTCCCGCGTGTTGGGCCATTATATCATGCGCGCGGCCACCAGTCCCATGTAGGTGGCGCCCAGGCAGAGCAGCACGTTGAGCAGGGTGTTGCCCCCGGCGGCCAGCCATTGCTGGTCTTCCAGCAGGGCCAGGGTCTCGTAGGAAAAGGTGGAAAAGGTGGTCAGGCCGCCGCAGAAACCGGTGGTGAGCACGAGGCGCGTCTCCAGGGAAAATACGAATCGGTCGCCGGCCAGTTGAAAGATCAGGCCGATCAGAAAAGAGCCGATCACGTTCACCCCCAGGGTGCCCACGGGAAACAGCGCTCCCGTAACCGCGTGCAGCCAGCCGGACAGGCCATAGCGCGCCACCGCGCCCACCGCCCCGCCTAGTGCCACCGCCAGATAAGCCATCGCCCGCAATCCGGTTGGTCCGCCTGATTGGGGCGGCCCAGCGCCGCCCTTCCATGCAGGCTTACTGTTTTTTTTCGCCTCCCGAAAGTCCAAATCGTGATACACTATAAAGCCGGGCGTCGCGGCCGAATATCGTGAGGTCCATAATCATCGCCACAGGAGTGATTGGCCTTGTCCGCCGTACAGCAACCGACCATCAATGCGGGCACCGAGTTCGACTCTGCCCTCACGGCAGGAGAGCGGAAGCTGATCCTGGAAGAGCAGACGATCCTGGCAGCCGTGCTGGGGGAACTGATCTCCCTGGCCCCTCCAGGCGAATCGCCCAATTTCAACGAGGACATCCTGGAATTGCGCGACTCCCTGGGAGAGGCCAGCCAGGACGATGTGGCCCAGATCGTGGCCCAGATGGACAGCCTGACTTTGCTGTCCTCCCATCTGCACGCGGAGGATTACGAGCGGCCCTTTGACTTCGAATCGCCCTACTTTGGCCATCTGCGGGTCAATCAGCACGGGCGGGAATTAAACGTGCTGATCGGCAACCGCTCCCATGTTTCGGGCAAGTCGGGCTTTCCGATCATCGATTGGCGCAACGCCCCCATCAGCAAGCTCTTCTACGTCTATGGGGAGGGAGAGGAGTACGAGGAGGAGTTGGGGGGGCGGTTGGTGGAAGGGCAGGTGCTGGCCCACCGCCGCCTGATGATCCTGAAGGGACGCCTGATGCGCATTGAATGCCAGCAGGGCACCTTCCAGCTGTCCAACAATTGCTGGCTGAAGTATGTGCGGGAGGCGCCGCGCCTGGAAGGAGGCCAGCGCAGCGCCCTCCGGCCGGGCACCGTGAAGTCCCTGCAACTGGGGGTGGCGCCGGATCATCTGGAGCGCGAGGATCGCCATCTGGCCGCCATTACCAGCCTGATCGACCGCGCTCAGTTCGAGCTGATCACCGCTCCGGAATCGGGAATCGTGGTCATTGACGGTGGCGCGGGCTCGGGCAAGACCACCATTGCCCTGCACCGCATCGCGTATCTGCATTTTCAGGATCCGCGGCGCTTCGCGCCCCAGGCCATCATGGGCCTGGTGTTCAATAAAGCCCTGGCTTCCTATATCTCTGGGCTGCTGCCGGCGCTGGGGATGGACGGGGTGCGCATCCAGGTGTTCGAAAATTTCGCCAGCTCCCTGCGCCGCCGCCACTTTCCCAAGGTCAAGGGGGCCTACAGCCAGGTCACGCCATACACCGTGGTGCGTTTCAAACAGCATCCGGCCTCCATGGCGCTGCTGGAGGAGTTGATCGCGGAGACCAGCGCCGATGTGCGGCGGAGCATCGCAGCGGCGCTGGCCGGCACCAAGTCCGAGCACAAGGCCATGCGCGCCTGGGACAGCCTGCGGGAGGTGCCCCTGGCCTCGCGCCTGCTGCAATACAGCCACTGGGTGGCGGGCAAGATCATCCTGCCGGAAATCGGGGCCTTCGGCGGAGACTGGTTGGCCCAGGGCCGGTTGAGGGAGTTGCTGCGGGAGCGCCTGCCGAAGCGCAACCAGCCGGAAAATCTGGCCGTTAATCTGTGGGAAGAAGCCTTTATCCGCCTGGAGCGGCTGGAAGAGGCCCTGCCGCGCCTGGCGCCGGGTGAATTCAGCTCGGGGCAGATCGCGGAAATCCGCGACTGGTGCCTGGAAGCCTACAGCCGCCGCGAGGAGTACGCCGCGGTCCAGGAGCCGGGGGCCGGGGCCCTGCTGGCGGAGGAAGACGCGGAGGCGCAGCGGCCCGCGCCGCCGGAACTGGACCAGGAGGACGATACCCTGCTGCTGCTGCTGTACCAGCAACTGGTGGGAGCCCTGTGCAACCGCAAGAAACGGCCCATCAAATTTCGCCATCTGATGATCGACGAAGCCCAGGACTTCAGCCCGCTCGAGGTGCGGCTGATGATCTCCCTGGCCGATATGCCGCGATCGGTGACCCTGGCGGGGGATACGGATCAGCGCATGATCCTCCACAATTCCTTCGACACCTGGGAGGATGTGCTGCGCAACATCGGCCTGGAGGGCACGGCAATCTCACCCTTGCGGGTGGGGTACCGCTCCACCGAGGAGATCATGAACTTCTCCAAGAGCGTGCTGGGGCCGGTGGCAACGGATCGTCCCTGGCATGCCGTGCGCGCCGGCGCGCCGGTAAACCTGCTCCGCTTCACGGACCAGGGGCAGGCGGTTTCCGTGCTGGCCGAGGCGCTGCAAGGGCTGCTGCGCAGGGAGCCGGACGCCTACGTGGCCTTGATCGCGCGCTATCCGGGCCAGGCCGATACCTACTTCGCGGGCCTGGAGGTTACGGACCTGCCGCGCCTGCGGCGGGTGGCCCAGCAGGACTTTACCTTCCAGCGCGGGATCGACGTGACCGATGTGCAGCAGATCAAGGGGTTGGAGTTCGATTACGTGATCATGCTCGACGTGGACCGCTACTCCTATCCGGACGACACGGCCTCGCGCTATCTGCTGCACATCGGGGCCACGCGGGCGGCCCATCAGCTGTGGCTGGTGGCCTGCACTCAGCCCTCCCCCCTGCTGCCCCCTGGCCTTACCCAACAGATTGTTTAGCCACCCACTCCGTGGCGCTCAGCCAGCGGCGCACATCACTTCAACTATGCTGATCTGGCCATCGCCGTCGGTGGCGGCGGCGGGCGCCAGCTTGGGGATGAACTCGAACTGGTCGGAGAACGCCTGAAGCGTGGCGTCGATGCGTGGCGTGGCGTTGCTCAGGTCAAAGCCTCCCCCGAGCGAACTCAGCGGATAAAGA
>JAPUIH010000377.1 GCA_027297205.1 SAR324 cluster bacterium
GCCCGCCCGGCGCATGCGGAATGCGACCGCCGAGCCGATGTCTCCCGCCCCCTTGATCCATTGCAGTGGAGCCGCGTCCATGATCCTCCTCCCGTAACAGATATCGCCGTCCACTTCCCGTGCATCAATCTACCACGGACACGCGGCAAATTGATCGCCCTCGTGGGCCATTGTCCGGCTCGCCGGGAAATTTTGTTGTTCCGCCGGCGGATCGGGTATAGTGGGCCGAATTTTCGTTGGGCCGGAAGGCTTCCCGGCCGCAGCCGGAGTGAATCCTTGGACGGAACGCCGCAAGAATACCGCTGGCACGCGGAGCCGGAAACGCTGGGGATGGCCCGTGAGCCCCTGGAGCGGGGAATGACCACCTTGCTGGCGGGCTGCGCCGACGGCCGCCACCCCGGTGCGCAGGCTTATCTGTCACGGCACGGCACGGCGCTGCTGGAGTATGCCTGCGGGGAAGCCCGCCCCGGCGCACCGCTCACGCCGGACAGCCTTACCGCCTGGTTTTCCGCTTGCAAGCCCCTCACAGCCATGGCCATCGCCATGCTTTACGACCAGGGATTGCTGGACCTCGACGACCCGGTGCGGCGGTTTATTCCCGCCTTCGGCAACGGCAAGGAAGCCTGCACGATCCGCCATGTGCTAACCCATCAGGGAGGTTTCGCCAATGCGGTCACCGCACCGCAGGGGCGCAGCGCGGAGGAAATCATCGCGGAAATCTGCGCTTATCCCGCCGAGTACCCACCCGGCGGCAAGGCGGGTTATCATCCCACCGGGGGCTGGTATGTGCTGGGGGAGATTGTGCGGGTCATTGACGGACGCGGCATCGGCCAATACGTGGCGGAACAGTTGTTCGCGCCCCTGGGCATGCACGGCAGTCAGATGGGTATTCCCGCGGAACGGCAGCGGGAGCTGAATTCCCGCCTGGCCCTGGTGGCCGTGGGCGTGAGCGAGCGGGAACCCTTTGCCAGCCAGGCCATGGTGGACACCTTCAACAGCCCGGCGGAGATCGCACAGGTCAATCCCAGCGGGGGCATCCGCGGGCCGGCGCGGGACCTGGGCCGGTTCTATGAGTTTCTGCTGGCCGGCGGGCGCTGGGAAGGGCGGCAATTGATCGATGCACGCACCGTGGCATTGTTCACCGCCTGCCACCGCTGGGACCTCCCCGACCTCACCTTGATGCAGGCGCCGCTGCCCTGGGGACTGGGATTCGGCCTGTACGGCAACGCGGATGTGCACCGCACGGTGTCCCGGCGCATGTTCGGCCATTCCGGCATGGTATCCTCCGTCGCACTGGGCGATCCGGAACTGGGTCTGGCCTGTGTGGTCATTACCACCGGACTGCTGGACCCGATGGGCAACGCGCGCCGCCTGCGGGAAGTGACCGGCGCCATGGTGGAAGCCTGCACGGACGCGCGGGGAAGCTCCCCATGAACCTTAAATCCATTTGGGACCAGTGATGAGCGATATCAAGGTAGGGGTGGGCCTGTCGCTGGCATCCGATTCGGCGCTGGCGGCGCGCCAGGCTTCCCTGGAGGCGCTGGAGCAGGCCGGATTGAAGTCCGCCACTTGGGCCCTTTGCTTTTTCTCCGGGCACCACCTCCCCGGCGCGGAAGCCTTGCGCGCCACCATCCTGCGTGAAACAGGCTGCACCTCTTTGGGTGGATGCAGCGCCATGGGGGTGATCGCCAAAGGCGAGGAAGTGGAAGGCGTACCCGCTGTCGCATTGATGGTGGGCGGGGCTTCCGGTGTAGAGGCCCACAGCGCGCTGCTGCCCGAAGACGGTCAGGGGCTGGCCGCATTCGGAAATTTAAGGGGCTGGTCCTCCGGGAACTCGCTGCTGCTTGTGTTGCCAGATACGTTTCAGGTGGATATCAACCAAGTTCGCAACCGCATGTGCAGTGAAATCCCCGAGTTGCCGATATTCGGGGCGGGGGCTACGGACGATGGCCGGACGGGAATCTCCCTGCAATTGGGAATGGAGGGTGTGCGCAACCGCTCCATTTCGCTGTTGGGTCTGTTCGGAGAACTGGAAGTGGCGGTGGGAATCACCCAATCGTGCAAGCTGCTGGGCGAGCCGCATTTCATCACCAATTCCCGCGAGAACATACTGATTGAACTGGATGGCCAGCCCGCCCTGGGGAAACTCATTCAGCAGGGGCAGGCCCTGGGGTTGGATGACTTTCAACAATTGTCCATGGAGGTAATGTTCGGATTTCCCCTGGACACGGAAAATCCCCAGTTCACCGGAGAGACCTGCCTTGTGCGTTCCCTGGGTGGATTGGATCAGGACAGCCACGGCCTGGTCGTGCCCTATCCCCTGATCAACCAGACCAGCATGGCATTCATGCACCGCAATCCAAAGACGGCGCAGCAGGACATGCGGCGCATGGTGAAAGAGGTGCAGGGCAAATTGACAGGTCCGCCCGACCTGGGCATATATTTCGATTGCGCCGCGCGGGGCCGGGGATTTTACGGGCGCGCGGGAGTGGACATGGAAGCCATCACCGCACAGCTGGGCAACTTCCCCCTGATCGGCATGTACGGCGGCTTCGAACTGGCCACGGCCATGGGCCTGCCGCATATATACACCTACACCGGCGTGCTGTTGCTGCTGCGGGGATTGAGCTGACTCCTGGTTCCGCGCTCGCCGCTGGACAAAATATTTGTCATAATTCCTGCTGTAAGGTGTAAGCAGCCAGGGCGGCCACGCAGGGTCCGACAAGTAAATCATTCCGCCGGGTGTAAAATTGTCTGGTGGGCTTGCATGAGAGCAGAGCCGGTATGGACGCCAAGAGAGTGTTTTGCGAGGAGTGCGTGGAAGAAATTCCCAACGATGAAGTGTATTGGGAGGACGAGCGCATGTACTGCGGCCGCTGTGGAAGTGAAATGGAGCTTACCAAGGAAGCTTCCGACCTGGTCGATACCATCAAGGGGCAGAGCGCCCAGCCTCTCTACTCCATGGAGGATGAACAATACAACGAGGAAGACGAGGAAGAACAGCTCGAGCCGGACGAGGAACGCGATCCGGAGCGGGACTAACGGGCGGCTTCGTCATTCCTCCTCCAAGGGCGGGTGAGGGTAATGATGGATTTCTCCCCTGTAACTCGTCAGTTCCACTCCCTCTCTATCTATCCGCCGCACGTAGTTCGGAATCAACAGCGTGCGCCGGCCGTTTTCGCTCTCCCGCACCAGTTGCGGCACCGCAAGGCCGCTGATCCAGCCGCGCAGCTTGCCCATCAGTGCAAGAGCCTGCTCCCGCGGCAGTTGGCGGGACGCGGGAAGCCACGCCCCGCTGATGAGGTGGCTGGGCCGCACGCCCCGCCGCACCAGTTCCAGCAGAAATTCCCGTAACCGCTGGGGATCGCCACCGTCCCCGCGCTCCAGTATCACATCCCCGGCCAGAGGCATTCCGCTATCGGCAAGCTGCCGCAACCGCGCCACAAGGGCGGTAGACGGAGGTGTTTGCTTTTCCAGGAGCACATGCACGAACAAGGGATGCACGGCGCTCCAGGCGGTAAGCTCGTCGGGTGACAGTGTGAACTGCTCAAGGCTCTGTGCATCGAATTCCAGCCGCAGCAGCAGCTCGGCGGAGGTCTTGCGCAGGGTTTCCAGGCAGCTTCGCCTCTGCGCCGCGGTCAGTTGTCCCGCATCCATCAACACCAGTTCATGCAGGGCGGGCAGGCGCGAGACGAGCCCCTGCAATGCGAGCTGCTCACTCCCCTCATACAATGCCTGGGAACGCAGGGCCGCCGCCCCGGCGCTGCTGCGCCGGGGCGGCGCCATCCAGAGCAGACCCATTCCGGGGGCGGTGCGGCGAAAGGCGAACACGGGCTGTGCGGTGGCGGTCACGGACAAGCTCGGGCTGTTGGTAATGCTTCAGAATGTGGCTCCAGCCTAGGCATGCTAGGCACGGGGGTCAAGACCCCGCCTGCAAGGGTCACCTGAATTTGCCGTCCCGCTGGGCAGGCCATGTGCTAGAACAGCCGATACTGGACAGTGCCTGGTGTTAGCCCACCGGCCGCATTTCGCCAACCCTGGCTCCGCATCTTCATGATTCCCCCGGCTTTCTCCACAAGTCACTCGCCGGCACGGCAAATTCACGAATTGCTGACAGCGATCGAGTTGCCCGGCCCGGTGGCCCAGGAAGCGGGCAAGGCGCTTCAGTCCGGGGATATCGCCTCTAAGGGTGATGGTACGGCGCACGGACTTTCCGGCGGCTGGTGGCTGGAGGGCGGACCTTGGGGAACCGCAACGCTCTATGACCGGCACCCGCGCACCGGCCATCCCAGGCCTTGGCTGGCCGTGGACCGGAATCTTCATCCCTATCGCCTGTGGCGCTGGCGGGTTGGGCTGGCCGAGGCGGCCCTGCGCCTGCCGGGAGAAGGCTGGTTGCAACTCACACCCGGCGCGGCGCGCCATCCCTTATGGGGCCGCTCCGACGCTCTGGCCCTATGGCGGAGCGGTGTTGCCCGGGAAGTGGCCAGCTGCGCGGCGCTGGACTATACCAGCATCGCCCATATACCGCCCCTGAACCGGCCAGGGCATTTGCCGCCCGGCGCCGGGGAAGTCCTGCTCAACGCCTTGGCGGGCCTACTGGAGAATCAGGCGGCCACGGGGGTCACATACAAAGGGCCTTATCCCACCGAGCAGCTCTTTCACAGCCTTCGCCGCAGCTTCCAGTTTACACCTCCCCTGGAGGAAGCCTTGCAAACCTTTGTTTGCGGCGAAATGGAATCGGCATTATCCGGGCGCAGCGTGGAGAATCCACTGACCTGGACCCCAGCCCCATTCGCGCCCCTATGGAGCGCCCCGGACGTGCTGGCGCAACTGCGCGATGGGGCTGAGTCCGTGTGGCTGGGCCAAACGCCGTTCCGGAGAGCATGGGGAGCAATCGGGCGGTTGGAGGCAGGCGCGAGGGTGTGGCGCGAGGAGGGGGAGGAGGGAATTCGCTACTGGGCAGGGCTGGTTCTGCTGGGCGCCCCCTACCGCCGTGTGCTGTTGCTGGACGCGCAGGGCCGGCTGCTGAAGCGGGAAGCAACTCCGGCGGAAGAGAGCGAAGGCCAAGGGCCGCCTCTTTCGGATTTGTGGCGGGAGACGCTCTTTGCCTGGGCCATCCTGCACAGCACCGCCGCCCTCGCGCCGGGTATTGCAAGGCTGGCAAAGGACATGCCGGTGATGTGGGCTGCCCTGCCCTATTCCCTGGCGGATATACGCGAAGGCAGGCTGCTGCTGCAAAAGGCGGTGTTCGCCCAGCTTGCGCGTCTGGAAACACCGGAATCGGAAGCCGCCATGATGCTCATATCGGACGTGCTGGCAGGTGCCTTGCCCCTGCTGCGGCGGATGGCGCAAAGGCGGTTGGAGGAGTTTCCCCCCGCGCGGCTGGATGCGCTGCTGGAAGAAGGGCGGGCCACTCAGCAGGCGGCGGGCAAGACGCTGGAACGGGTAGTGCCGGCACTGGTGAAATCCTTGCTGAAGGGTCCGGCCCTCAATTCTGTCTGAAGTAGTCCAGAAAGTAGGACAGGCCCGTCCACAAGGTCCATACGGTTGCTATCCACAGCATGATCTCGCCGATTTCCACGGAGGGGAAAGTGAACGACTCATGCCTGACGATGAGAAATCCCACCGCGAGGTATTGTAAAAAAGTTTTGTATTTGGCGCCGCGCATGGCGGAAACGATAATGCCTTCCGATGAGGCTACCTGCCGCAGCCCCGAGACGGCATATTCCCGCAATAAAATCAAAATAGTAGGCACCACGCTGGCCACTCCCACATAGACCAGCATCACCAGACAGGCAGAGACCAGCATTTTATCGGCGAGCGGGTCCAACAATTTCCCTATCCGGGACACTTCGCCCCGAAACCGTGCCAGTTCACCGTCTAGAATATCGGTCACACACGCTACGCTAAAGATACCTAGAGCCACCCAGTTGGATACCCCGTCACCCGCGTAGATGAGGAACATCAACACCGGGATAACCGAAATCCTCAACAGGGTCAGTTGATTCGGTGTAATCCACTTTGGGAGTGATGCTGCCATTAAACCCTTATGGTGATTATAGAATTATATCCTGGCATTGATTCGGGGCCGTATTTATGGCAACTGGGCGGGTACACGGTACCCGCTACGCTATCTAACTATGGCGCGAATCCAGGCTGAATATCACCTAAAATTTTATGGCGTGGGAGGCTGGATTGCGCTGATTATGCACGTGGAATAGACTATGGAGTAGACTAGACGCCGCATATTGCATGCAGCCATATCAGATGTATTGCGGAGAAATTGCTTACACTGAAACAAAATAAAATTCTCACATGAACTTATCAATAATTTATAGTGCGTTTGGGAGATAGCGGAACAGGCGTGGTGCCCCAATCGTCTGGCCGCGAAACGGCAGCCGGATCTGTAATAAAAAGGAACCCTCGGCAAGCAATTCGAATCGATCATGGATCTTTCCGTAATCAGTTTAAATTTTAAGAACGCTCCCGTGGAATTGCGAGAGCAATTGGCCGTGGTGGCTGAACCTACTCCGGCGCTGCTGCGTGAACTCCATCAGTCTTGCGGCTTGGCGGAGTTGATGGTGCTCTCAACCTGCAATCGGATGGAGTTTTACTTCACCGGCGAGGACGGCACCGGCGGCAAGAAATTGCAAGGCTGGCTCGCGGAGCGCTGTGGCGCCGAAGGGCAGGAGTTCAGTAAGTCCGCCATTACCCTGAGCGGACGGGCGGCGGTGGCCCACTTGTTCCGTGTGGCGTGCAGCCTGGAGTCCATGGTGATTGGCGAACCGCAGATCCTGGGACAGGTTAAGGAGGCGTATCAGCTGTCCGTGGCCAATGGCGCGCAGGGTCCGCTGCTGAAGGGAATCATGCCCCGCGTCCTGCACACCGCCAAACGGGTGCGCTCGGAAACCCAGGTGGCCCGCTACCCGGTTTCAGTAAGTTACGTAGCGGTGCAACTGGCCAGCCGCATCTTCGAGTCCCTGGAGGATAAATCCGTGTTGGTGGTAGGCGCTGGGGACATGGCTGAACTGACGGTGATCCATCTGCTCAAGGCGGGAATTTCCCGGATTGCCATCACCAATCGTACTTTTTCCAACGCGGTGAGCTTGGCGGAGCGTTTCCGGGGTTCCGCCGTGCGTTTCGAGGACCTGGCAAGTGCCGTGGCCGAGGCGGATATCGTCATCACCTCCACGGGCGCCAAGGAACCCATTATCACTCCCGAACTGGCCCGCAAAGCGGCGCGTAAGCGGCGGGGTGCGCCGATATTCTTCATCGATATTGCCGTACCGCGCGATGTGCACCCGGACGTCAACGAGCTGGCCGACGTGTATTGCTATGATATCGATGATCTGCAAGCGGTTACCGACGCCAACAAGGAGGAGCGCGAGCGCGAGGCTCTACAAGCCCAAAAGATCGTCGAAGAGGAAATTCTGCGCTATGAAGAGTGGCGCAAATCCCTCGTGATCGTGCCCAGCGTCAGGGCGCTGCGCCGGCATTTCGAGACGGTCGGGGAGCAGGAACTTGATAAGTCCCTCAAGAAGCTGCGTCATCTGTCCAGCCGTGATAGCGAGGAAGTGCGAAGGCTGGTGCGTAGCGTGTTGAACAAACTGCTGCACACGCCGTCAGTGCGCCTGCGACAGCAGGATGACAATACGGACGGCATGTTGTACGGAGAAGTGCTGAACAATTTGTTTGCCCTGCAGCAGGACAGCGAAGACTCACAAGAAACGGCAGCCGCCACGGGGGACAACCTCAAGGAAGCCGCCGGCAATATTCTGCACCTGCCTGTTACCCACAAAAAATAAACGCTGGCCAGCCGCCATGGCACCCAACGGCTCAGATTCGGGAGACGGCCCTGCCCTCGCGGACGAGCAGGCTCCCTTTGCTGGCCTGACCTTTCTCAACACGCGGGAGGCCTCCGCCGCCGCGGAGTTGACCCAGCGCCTGACCCGGCTCGGAGCGCGGGTGCTGGAGGCGCCCATGCTGGCCTTTGCCCCTCCTCCATCCTGGCAACCTTTCGATTCCCGGTTGGCCGCCCTCGAGTCCGGGGACTGGGTGGCATTTACAAGCGCCAATGCCGTGCGCTGCAGCCTGGAGCGGCTGCGGGAACTGGGCAAGCCGCCGTCGCTGCTGGCGCGGGGGCACATCGCCGCCGTAGGCCCGGGCACGGCCGCCGCGTTGCAGGAGCGGCAACTGCCGGTGGCATTGCTGCCGCACCAATTTCAGGGCGAGGGATTGCTGGCGGCCCTGCTGGAGCGGCTGGAGCCAGCAGGGCGGGTGTGGCTGCCGCGGGCGGAGCAGGCCAGGGAGGTGCTGGCGGAGGGTTTGCGCCAAGCCGGCATGAAGGTTGCGGTGACGCCTGTCTACCGGACGGTGCCGCCGCCAGGCGGACTGGGGGAGACCTTGGATGCGCTCACAGGCGGCGCGCTGGACTGGATCGTGTTCACGAGCACTTCCACGGTACGCAATTTCTTTGGGCAGCTTCCGAAGCAGGCAAGGGCGGAGCTGGAAGGCCGGTGGCCGCGTATTGCATGCCTGGGAGCCGTCACTGCAGAGGCGGCAAGCGGTGAGGGATTACAAGTGGCGGTGACGCCGCAAGTTCAGGATCTTGACGGATTGGTGGCGGCCATCGTGACGTATCTGCAAGGTAGCGGCGAGGACAGAAGTGGCTGATGCAGCCGGCAGCGGCCGCCGGTGGCTCGGGCCGGGGCTTGTGCTTGGTCCTCCGTTGCGGTAACCGGATAAAAACGCAACGCAGGATTCCTGGATATGGCAGACGACGGCAGCGAACTGGCCCTCCTAAAACGCCGGGCCACACAATTTCTGGTGCATTCCTTCCTCTACTACCGGCTGGGGGAGTCAGTGCTCTCCGATGAGTTCTTTGACCAACTGGCGGAAGAGTTGCGCGTGCTGCGCAAGAAACATCCCGAGGCGGATATGCCATTCCCGGAGATAGTCGACCAAGCGCTTGGCGAGGAGGCATCCGGTTTCGTGATCCGCAATTACCCGCCGCAAATTATCAGCAGCGCTTTCAAACTGCTCTACGCCGTAAGCAGCCCGCAAGTCGATTTCGTGGAGTTTGTGGAGCGGCGCGGCTATCAGGCCCGAATTCAACCGGAGGAGACGGGATAATCCCGAGCCTGCTCCGCAAAACCTCCTCGAATTCGGTGCGCCGCCGCCGCCCTGCGCAATGCTGGTCTTACTCCACCCATTCCGTGGGGATATCCGCGTTCTTGGTCCCCACCATGGCGACATAATAGAGCGGACTGCCATCCATGGAGAGCCGGTGCATATAACGGTGCTGCGCCGCTGGTTCGAACACTTCCGCATCGATGATGCGGTCGATTAGCCGGGAAAATCCGGAGGAATCCTCCGTGCTCATGAACTCGTCCTTGATGTTGAACGCAACCAAACCCGGGGTGGAAACCATATTGTAGGCCTCCGCGAAAGCCAGCGGCGGAATATCGCCAAATCCGAGAGCCGACACGCTAACCATGCAGTTAAACTGCTTATCGTTAAGTTCCCGCCTCGTATCCTCGGGAAGCTGGGTCAGGTCGGCCACATAGTAATCTTCGTAAATTTCCGGCCTGTCCCGGTTGGCGGCTTCGGCGGCCTCATCGATGATATCAATCCCGACAATGGACTTGACGCCAATGTTGGACAATTCCTCGCCCACCATGCCATTGCCCGCTCCCACATCGAGCACAACCAGGTCCGAAGCATCCATGGGCCCGCCTTGCAACTCCTCCTGCATCATCTTGCTGATGGTTTGCGGAGATTGACACTTGAGCCGCTCGTAAAAGAGATGCTCGTAAAGGCCGGGTATGGAATAGATTTCATGATAATCGTGAAAGCGGATTTTCCGTTTCCCCTCCCCCCCATGGTCTTCGATCAGCATATACTCCTGATCCTGGGAAACCCCTTCCTCGCAGACATCGGGGAATATTACAGATTGCAGTGTGGATTTTACTCTATGCATAGGCAAACTCCCAAAACGCGAATCCCATAAGACAGCAAGGCTCCGGCACCTCAGGGCACCGTCTGAACTTGGAACAGCGAGTAGCGAATTATTTTTTGAGAACAAATTTGGCGCGGCGCCCACTTTCGTGCCGCCCCAATTGCACTCCGTAGGGTACCGCACCCTAGCAAATTTCATGTGGGGTTGTAAAATCCGCCATTGGAATTAGGTTATCTGTTTGAAATCATGAGTGAAAACGAATTTTCAGGACGTTTTTTTGCGTGGAAACGGCCACGGCTGTGCCATGGATATTCGTGCGA
>JAPUIH010000378.1 GCA_027297205.1 SAR324 cluster bacterium
CTGGCATGGAACCCTGGCGGCATATGGTTGGCTTCGGCAGCCCCGCCCTGAAGCAGGATGCACGGCTGATCGGCAACGACCGCATCATTATTGTGATGGCAAACGCAGTGCTGCCTTTCTTTTTGGCCTATGCGCGGCGGCGCAAGGACCGGGAGCTGGAAAAGTTGCTTTACAGATTGTTTATCGTGCTGCCGCCGGAAGCGCCCAACCAACGCACGCGCTTTATGGAACGGCGCTTGCTGGTATTGGACAAGGTGCCGCGCACCTTGCGCACGCAGCAGGGGCTGCTGCAAATTCATCAGGATTTTTGCACCAGCTTCGCGGAGGGATGTGAAAATTGCGGCTTTCCGGACCTGGTTTCCGGGAAAGGTCCCCTTGGGAGCAGATCATGAGCGACGGAAATCGATTGCAGGGCAAATCAGCGGTAATCACCGGCGCGGGGCAGGGCATAGGCCGGGCTATCGCCCTGGCATTTGCGGGCCAGGGCGCGGCACTGTGCCTGGTGGACGCCAATCCGCATAGGCTGCCCGAGGTGGCCGAGGCCGCCCAGGCCCTGGGCGTGGAGGTGCTCACCCAGCAGGCGGACGTGACCCAGCCCGAGCAGGTGGAGCATGCGCTGCAGGCGGCGCAGGAGCGGCTGGGGGTGCCGCACATCCTGGTGAACAATGCGGGAATATTCCAGTCGGTGAAGTTCCTTGACTACGGCCTGGACGACTGGCGGCGCATGCTGGAGGTGAACGTGACCGGCACTTTCAATTGCGCCCAGGCGGCCTTGCGGCGGATGGTTCCGGAGGGGCGGGGCAAGGTGATCAATATGGCTTCCGTCGCGGGCAAGACCGCTGCTCCCGCCAGTTCCGCGTACAACACCTCCAAGCACGCCGTGATCGGTCTGACCCGCTGCCTGGCCCTGGAAATGGCGCGGCATGGCATACAGGTCAACGCCATCTGCCCCGGCATGGTGGATACGGACCTGTTCGATGGCCTGCTGGTGGAGGTGGGGGCGAACCGGGGATTTACAGAGCCCGAGGCGCTGCGCAAGGCCATGCTGAAAGGTGTGCCCCTGGGCCGCATGATATCCCCACAGGAAGTGGCGCAACTGGCCGTCTACCTGGCCTCCCCGGATTCCGACGCCATGACCGGCCAGGCGCTCACCCTGTCCGGGGGCCACTTGATGGTCTAAGTCTATCTGAAAACTCAGTTCCGTGTGCCTGAGGAAGCCGCCACAGGCGGCTGTCTCGCCTGTCCTGAGCAAAGCCGCAGGAAAGGCCACCGGAATGAAATCAAGCCCCCGCACCTTTCGAGAGGGGGCTTTCGCCCATCCTCAGGGACGCGGGTAGGTTTCTTCACAGAGCCTAGCGGCAGGCCTCCAAGCCGATGGGGCGGGGCCGTCCACCGCGCCAGTTGGAGCACGTCCCGGCTTGCCGGACGCGCGTTGACAATCGGGCGGGATGGCATGAGAATGGGCAGCCGCAACAGTTATAATTGGGCAGTGTTGGGCCGCGTGCGGCGGCCGGCATCATGCCCCGTGGAACAGGTGCAAACGAAGGAGGAGCAGCAATGGAATCGAAAAATATCGTGATCGTGGATGCGGTTCGCTCGGCCTTCGGGCGGGGCGCCAGGGGAACCCTGGTGGCCACCCGCATGGACGATGTCGCGGGATCGGTCATCAAGGGGTTGCTGGAGCGGAATCCCCAGGTGGACCCCAACGAGATCGAGGACCTGGTCTGTGGGAACGTCGGCAACAACGGCGAGCTCTCCGGCATGACCTCCAACACGGTGGCCCGCATCGCGGAGTTGCCGCCAGAGGTGTCCACGGCGACGGTGAACCGGCAATGCGGCTCAAGCATGCAGGCCCTGCACATGATTGCCCGCTCCATCATGAGCGGTGCGGGGGAGATCGGTATCGCCGCGGGTGTGGAGCGCATGGGGCGGGGCATCCCCGCCCGTGGAGACGGGGACAGTCCGCTCAGCACCATCCACCCGCGGGTGATGGAACTGACGGCCGGGCAAAAAAAGCCCGACCCCAACCATGATCAGTATTTTTCCGTGCAGTTCCCAGACTATCTGCTCAACGCACCGGCCAATCCATCCATGCCGCAAACCTCGCAGAACGTGGCTGAAGCCTGGAATCTGAGCCGGGAAGAGATGGACCGGTTCGCCATGGAGAGCCATCACAAGACCGCGCAAGCCTACAGCGACGGCCATTACCGGGATCAGATTATTCCCCTGCCGGTGCGCCAGCCTGTCTTCGGAGAAGACGGCAGCGTCGATTTCTCCCAGAGCGGAGAGGAGGTCATGTTCGAAAAGGACGACTGCGTGCGCGCGGACACGACCCTGGAGAAGCTGTCCACCCTCAATCCGCTGGGCATGATCGTCAGTTACGGAGAGCGGGAGCTGTTGATCACCGCGGGCAATTCCTGCCCCACCAACGATGGGTCGGGGGCGGTGCTGTTGATGGAAGAGCAGCGGGCCAAGGCCGACGGCCACAAGCCCCTGGCGCGGATCGTCTCCATGGCGGTGTCGGGCGTCAAGCCGCAATTGATGGGAGTCGGCACCATCCCCGCCAGCCGCAAGGCCATGAAACGCGCCGGGCTGGAGAGCAAGGACATCGGTCTGGCGGAGATAAACGAGGCCTTCGCCTCCCAGTCCCTGGTGACCGTGCGGGAACTGGGGCTGGACCCCGCGGTGGTGAACGTGAACGGTGGTGCGATCGCCATCGGCCACCCCCTGGGAGCCAGCGGAGCGCGGCTGTTCGTGGGGCTCTGCCATGAAATGCGGCGGCGCGGCAACGTCCGCTATGGGCTGGCCACCATGTGCATCGGCGCCGGGATGGGCATTGCCACCATCGTGGAAGCCATAGACTAGTTCCCCGGGCTCGATTCACCGGGCGGCGCGGGAGCATTCGACCCCGTCCGTCCGGTGGCAAGCTAACGTCTTCTTTCTCATATCGAATTTTCTTGGCCGCTGGATGAAATCCCGCACGGTACTGATCGTTGTATTGATTGGGGTTTTTATCGCCGCAGTGGGCTACGCTCTGCTGCGCGAGGTGGCGCGGGAGGAATCCGAGCTTGCGGCGTCCCTGAGCGGACTTGTGGAGGTGGACCCCGCCTTGTACGCGGCGGGCCAGGCGGACATCGTTAAGACAGACCGCCTGATCCTCTACCTCGTGGATCCCGCGACGGGCGCGCCGGCGGCCCTGCACATATTGTCACCGCTTGTGCCGCCCCAGACCTTCGCCATCGGCCAGACTGACAGCCGGGACGGGAAAACCCTGGCCGGCAGCTATATTCTGATAGGAATTACAGACAAGGACGGTGAAATATTCAAGGTGACGCCGGGCGAGGTCTACGGACGCAGCCCCGCGCCGATTGTCCTGGGTACGGAACAAGTGCGGCTGGTGCTCAACCAGCCCTTCCGGGGCACCCTCTTCAACGCGGCCGCATCCGCTCGCGGCCTGGTTCCCGCAACTCAGCCACGGCAGGCCGCTCCACTCCGGCAGAGGCAAGCTGGACCGCTGCAACCGCCTGATGATAAGCTAAGCATCCAGGGTGTGGTGCGGGTGCATCCGAATCTGCGCAATTCGGTGCAGCCGTCGGATCGGCTGATTATTCTGCTTTTTCCGCCCGAATCCGGCAGGCCCGTGGCGAGCAAGATCATTCCCCACGTGTTTCTGCCCCAATCCTTCTCCATCAGCGTGCCCCCGCAGGCGGCGGGCAAGTCCTACTCCCTGCGCATTCTCACCGACAAGGACAACAACCCCTTCAACAGTGTGCCGGGAGAGGTGATTGGGCGCAGCAAGACTCCAATTCCCATTGGCAGCAAGGGTGTGGACTTTCTGCTGGATCGGCCCTACGTGCGGTAGGCTCTGTTTGAAAAAACCGATGAAGGTGCTTACAAATCCCCCGCTATTTCATTCTGAACGAAGCGAAGAATCTCAACTGGTGGATAACAATTCTTCGGCCCGCTGCGCGGGCCTCGGAATGCCAATGTGCAGTGACAAGGTATTTCAATGAAAACTTAGTCGCGGTTGCCACCCAGCAGCATCAGGATGAACAGGAACAGGTTCAGAATATCCAGATAGAGGGCCAGGGTGGCGCTGGTATAATCCTCCACGTCGTAATGACGAAGGATGTTGGAGGTGTCGTAGAGAATGTATCCCGAAAAGAGCAATACGCCGCCGGCGGATATGACGAATCGCCCCAACTCGGACTGGAACACGAAGGCGTTCAGCAAGGACCCGCCGATAATCAGTACCAGCCCCATGATGAGAAAGCTGCCCAGGTAGGAAAAATCCTTCTTGGAGAGCATCACGTAGAGGGTGAGCGAGCCGAAGATGAGCAGGGTCAACACCAACGCTTCCTGCACCGCGCCCAGGCCGTACACCAC
>JAPUIH010000379.1 GCA_027297205.1 SAR324 cluster bacterium
GTCAGCTCTACCCCTGAAAGCCGACGTGGCACCAACGGCCGGGTTTCGTCTGCTCGTGAACCAGAGCAGAAGTGGGCACTGCCGCTGGAAGTCGAGCACTGGTCAATGACCAAGCCGCAGAAGAATCTGATCAAGATCGGCGCCAAGGTCGTGCATCATAGCCGCTACATCACATTCCAGCTCGCGGAAGTCGCCATCCCCAGAGATCTGTTCGCTGAAATCCTGCGCCTGATTGGCCGACTACGGCCGGCCCCTTTGCCGCCATGACGGCTCTCGATCCAAGAGATTCCGTACCTCCCGACAGGGAAGCTCTGTCTCGCGAGGGTCAAAGTGTGCTCTCCCGTCACGAGATTGGCGGCGCACCGGCCGTTCGGTTGCAAAGTCGGCTAACAAACCGAGGATTTTGCCATGAAAAATGCAAACCACGGTTTCATTCAACTTCGGCAGCCGAATGTGCTATCGTTTTCGGCCAGTTGGAGATGCTATCCGGGAAATCTCGGATTAATCCAACGAGAGTACAGATCATGTCCGGACCTGCAAAAGTAGCGTGTATTACGCTTGATGCGGCCGATCCATGCTTCCTTCGAGAGTGGGCGGACCAGGGCTTGTTGCCCCACTTTGCAAAGCTCTTTGAGGAATCACTGCGAGCAGAAACCCACAACCCGGAGATTATCTACAGCGGTACGCTCTGGGCCAGTTTCAATACCGGCGTATGGCCCGGCCGGCACGATCATTATTTCCCGCTCCAGACGGATTCGGGCAGTTACCGCCTGCGCCGCTTCATGCCGGAGGATATATCGGTCGATTCCATCTGGAACGCGATCGCAAGACAGGGACAGCGGGTTGCCTTGGTCGATTTGCCCAAGAGCAGGCTGGAGTGTTTGCCAAACACGCTGCAGGTTTCATTCTGGGGAGAACACGAGGTTCTGAGTCCACTCACATGCTGGCCTCCGGCGCTGGAAAAAGATGTGTTGTCTGTGGTCGGCAGGGACCGGGTAGGTGCTTGCGATCTGGTGCGCCAGAGGCCGGATGAACTGCGCAAACTCAGGGACGGCCTGGTTGATCGAGCGGAGCGCCGTGGAGATCTTGCCCTGGCCATCCTTGAGAAGGGCCCATGGGATTTATTCGTATTCAATTTCAGTGAAGCCCACTGTGCGGGTCATCAGCTCTGGGCTGCCCGTGACACGGCGCATCCCGGCCATCGCCCGGAGCTTCGTGCAGCGCTTGGGGAGGACCCCTTGCTTGATGTGTATCAGGCGATTGACCGCAGTCTGGGCCGGGTGATTGAAGCTCTTGGGGATGATGTATTTCTTCTTGTCCTCGCCACCCATGGCATTGGGCCGCGCTACGACGCAGCGGGGGCCCTGGACGAGGTGTTGCGGCGTCTGGACGGCGTGAATGTGCCCAAAACGTCCGGACCGGTTGAGTCTGTTCGCAAAGCCTGGCACCGGTTGCCGGGAATTGTAAGGAGCCCATTCCGGCGGGTGATCGATTATCTCTATGACAGTTCCCGCCAGGGTGAACGCGCCAGGCGTCGCTTTTATGCGGTTCCCACGACGGATAATTGCGGCGGAGTACGCCTCAATCTGAAGGGTCGTGAGCCCGAGGGACAAGTTGCACCGGGAACACCGTCTCAGGAACTGTGCGATTGGCTCACACAGGAACTGCTTGCTCTGAGGAACGTAAAAACCGGGGCCCCGGTGGTGCGCCGCGTTCTCCACGGCGATGATCTGTTTGCGGGCGCCTACCGGGATGAATTCCCGGACCTCATGATCGAGTGGAATAACGAAGCGCCCATCCCCGCCTTACGGTCTCAAACGGTGGGCGAGCTTCAAGTGGAGTCTTGTGGCCCCCGCACAGGAGATCACCGGCCGCAAGGTCTGGTATTGGCTCGTGCACCCCACCTGCAACCCGGCACAATGCATGGCGCCACCGAACTGGTCGACCTTGCACCTACACTGGCGGCGCACCTGGGCGTTCAGCTTTCTGGAATACAAGGCCAGCCGGTCCCGGAATTTCTGCCCCGGCCACGGTCGTTCATGAGCCTGGCCAATGCCTGAGGCTGCAATTGCCGTCGTGATTCCCGCTTACAATGCGGGCCGTTTCCTCTCCGAGGCGATCGAGAGTGTGCGCTCTCAGTCATTGGCAAACTGGGAGTGTATGATCGTCGATGATGGCTCCACGGATGGGACGGAAGATCTTTTACGGAAGTACAAGGACCCCCGCATTCAATCGCTGCGGCAGGAGAACCTCGGGGAGCGCGTGGCTCGTTTGAATGGCTTTCAATTGACTGAGGCCGCCAAAATCGTCTTTCTGGATGCTGACGATCGCCTCTTCCCGGATACCCTGGCGCGTTACTCGGATTTCCTGGGCTGCCATCCTCGTGCGGATGTTGTCTATGGTGAACGCGCCCTCATCACTGAGGATGGGCAGACCTTGGGCCCGAGGCGGGGTGCATACCTCAACAAGCACCCCACGGGCGATGTGCTGCAGCCGATTTTGCGGCGGCCGTTTATTTCCACGCCGGCCCAGGCCTGCCTGCGCCGTACAGCTGTTCCGCCAGCCGAAAGTCAGCGCGGCCTCGGGTGCGGAATGGAGGATTGGTTACTGTTGGCCGCTGCGGCCCTGGACAGCCGCTTTGCCTACCTGGGTAAGTCACCGGTTGTGGAGTATCGTGTCCATGCCGGCGGCCAACACCGGAGGTTTGGAAGTAACGGCAAAAAGGAGGTGGATACCCGGGAATTCGATGATATTCTGGATCAGCTTTTCGCGTTCCCCGGTCTGGAGGAAAGAATCGGTGTCACAAAACTGCCGCAATTGAGGCGGGCTGCCCAGGCGAGTTTACTGGCAATCAAAGGGCAGGAATTTTTGTGGCATCGTGAGTATCTGACCGCCAGGAGGTATTTTAGCGCCGCCAT
>JAPUIH010000038.1 GCA_027297205.1 SAR324 cluster bacterium
TGAATCCGATTGAGTTGGGCGGGATTACCATTTCGCGCGTTGTGGAATCCGAAGGCCTCACGCCGGTGGGTTTTCTGCTGCCGGACGCGTCCGAGCAGGCCCTGCGGCCCCACGCTGCGTGGATGGCGCCACATTTCTACGATCCCGAGTCTGGCAAGTTCATCATGAGCATCCACAGTTTTATCGTGCGCACGCGGCATCACACGATCCTGGTGGATACCTGCGTGGGCAACAGCAAAAAGCGCGCGGTGCCCAACTGGAACATGCGCGATGGACCTTACCTGCAAGACCTGCAGGCCGCCGGCATTTCCCCGGAGCAAGTGGACTTCGTGATGTGTACCCACCTGCATGTGGATCACGTGGGGTGGAATACGCGGCTGGAAAATGGACGCTGGGTACCCACCTTTCCCAACGCGCGCTATCTGTTTGCCCGGGAAGAGTGGGAATTCTGGAAGCGCAGCAAGCAGGAAGAGCACGAGCAAATCATGAAAGACAGCGTTCTTCCCATTATCGAGGCCAATCAGGCCGACCTGGTGCATAAGGATCACGCTATTGAGGACGGGTTGTGGTTCGAGCCCACTCCGGGCCACACACCGGGACATGTCAGCCTGCACCTCAGCTCAGGCGGGCAGGAAGCGGTCATCACCGGAGACATGATGCATCACCCGGTGCAAATGGCGGAGGCGGACTGGTGCTCTCACTTTTGTGTGGACAAGACCCAAGCCGTGGCCACCCGCAAGGCCTTCCTGGCCCGCTATGCGGACCGGGATGTGCGCATTTTGGGCACCCATTTCGCGGCCCCCGTGGCCGGCCGGATCGTGAGCGCGGGAGACTCCTGGCGATTTCAGGTCTAGGGTGGGTGCAATTTCCCCGAATTGCTAGCCTGCCTTGGCGCGGGTTTCGGGTGGGAGTTGGATCGGGCGGCCCTTGCTGCGGCCCTGGGGATGCTCTTTTCCGAGCAGCCGGATCGCCAGCCGCCGCTTGCCGTGTCCGATCAGGAAATTCTGCAGAATTTCCTCAACTTCGGCCCTGCTGAGCGCTTCCACGGCACGAATGTCCTCGCTCACATGGTCGAATTTTTCTTCGTTTTCAAAGGCGATCCAAAACAGGTTGCCCGCCGCCGCCATCAGGTTTTTGCTGCGCCGCAGTTTCGCCTCGATCACCGCCCGCCGGTAATTTTCGAAAGCCTCATCGGGCATCTGCCCATACTCCCGCACGAATATCGGAATATAGGCCTCCATGCGTTGGAACAACTCGCCTGCGGGATAGGCGCCCGACTGCACCAGAAAATTGAAGCTGAGGGTCTTCTTGATCTGCCCCATCCCCGCATAGACGATGTAGCCCAACTGCTGCTGGGTGCGCATGTTAAAATAGAATTTCTCGCGCAAGGGGCGGCTTATCATCAATACCGCGCCCCGCAGCCGGGGATTGGTGGCGCCGATCTGGTAGTACCAGCCCGCAAATGAGTTGTTGATGCGCAGTCGTTCGCTGAATACGTAGTCGGAACCTTGGGGAAGCACGCGCACCTCGTTTTCCAGCCTTTTTTCTTTCGGCAGTACTTTTGCTCCCAGGGAAGAGATCGCGCGCCGGATAGACGCCCGGGCGATCTCGGGAGCAAGATTGCCCAACACCAGGCCTTCAACGTAAATTCTCTTGTAAAGCGCCCCGGCAAATTCTTGCACATCGGCCAGGCTGATCCCGTCCAGCTCCCGTTCCAGGGCGTCCCGGTTAAAATTGGGCACCACCAACAACTGTTTGCGGTAGTATCTGGCCTGGCGGTAGGGCTGGGCGAATTTCGCGTTCTGAATCCCCCGGCGCGCGCGCTCCTTTAGGGAAGCGAAGGTGTCTTCATCAATGGAAACGCGCTTCAGCCTGCCCACAATATCCTCCAGCAATGCGAGCATATTGGCCGAATACCCGCCAAAGCTCAGCTTCACGCCCGCCTTGACGACCTCGATGGAATAGCTCAACCCCGCGATCTTGATGGGATAACCAAACTCGTTCAGGGCCTCCTCGATGGCGCTCTCATAGAGCTGCGCAAGCATCGCCTCGCGCGGATTGCGGTAACCCCGCTCCGTATTGAACTTCAGTATGATGCTCGCCTTGGGCTGGCGAAACCTCCAATCGGGCAGAACCCATATTTTCGCCTGATCGCTTTGCAGCAGCCGCACCGGCAGGCCCAAGCTGTCTTTGAGGATGCGCGCGCTGAAGCGGCTGCGTTCCTCGTCCGTGAGTTCGTCCTTGAGCATTTTCAGCAGCGCGCCGGCGCCGGTAAAGGTGGTGCCGCGCCATTTTTCCAGCTTTGCCAGCAACTGCCGGGGCAGGCCGTTCTTGCGCAATTGATGAAATGCCGTTCCGCTCAGCTTGAGCGGGCCGGAGGGCGACTGCAGCGCCACCCGCTTTGGGATATAGGCATTGGGGGCCGGCAAGTGCCAGCGCGCATCCGGATGGGCGGCCAGCAGTCTTTGAAATACTATGCCGCGAAATTCCCGGTAGCTGTATTTCGAGCCGTAAATAGGCTCCACCTCATCGGTTTCCTGATCCTTCGCAATCAGGGTCACGAGCATGTTTTCCGGGATCATTGCATCCAACAATTTCTGCAGGGATTGCGGATCGAATTCGGACACCACGCGCGCGGCTTTGGGCAATTCCGACAGGGGGTACACGCGCATCTGCGCCGCGAGGCTGCGGGCCTGGGAGGACGCCCCCACCTGTGGACGGTAGCGGTAATTAATCTCCCCCATGGTCCGCATTTCCTCGAAAATATACCGGGGAATGCCGGACGCCCTCAATCCCGCAATGGCGCCCAACACACGGGCCAGCACTTCGCGGTAACGCTGCAGGCCTTCGGGCGTCAGGCTGATACGCAGATCGAAAGAGGAGTAATCCGCCGTGCTCCGCCCCGCTCCCGCGGAAAAGCTGGCGGCCAGGTTTTCCTTCTTCAATACAGACAGCAGGCTCCCCGCCCCCTCGTGGCCCAGCACATGCCCCAGCACGTGGAGGGGCTTGGACCGGTACAGTTGCCGGGTGGGCGGCAGGGGAAACTCCATCACCAGCGCCCGCTGGTCGGCAATGGGCTCCACGGTCAGGATCCGCAGCGCTTGCTTGCGTTGCAGGTATCGCTCCGGATAGCGGTGTCTGGGCAGCTTGCGGTTGGGCACTTGCTCGAATCTGGCCTTGACCATCCGTTCCAATTGGTCCAGGCCGCGGTTACCCACCACCGCCAGGGCCATGCGGTTGCTGGAGTACTGAGCACGGTAATAGGCCCGTAATTCCGCGTTGCCCACACCCTTTAAAGTTTCCTGGGTGCCGGTGGAAAAGCGGTTGATGGGATGGGCCGGATCGTAGGCGCCGCGCTGCACCTGCAGCACGCGCCAGTAGTCGCTCTCCAGATTCTTGGAATGCTCCGAGTCCACCGCCTTCACTTCGCGTTCGGCATAGTCCTCGCTAAACAGGGGCTCCCGGAAAAAATGCGCGAAGCGGTCCAGGGCCTCCTCGAAGCCCTCATGGGAAACACTGAAGAAATAGTTTGTGTGATCGTCCGCGGTATAAGCGTTGCTGCCGCCCCCGTGGCTGGACAGATACTTTTGGTAGGACCCCGGCTGCGGATACTTTTTTGTACCCAGGAACAGCATATGCTCCAAAAAATGCGCCATGCCGGGCCGCCCCGGAGGATCGTCAAGCGATCCCACCCCGACGCTCATGGCCGCCGCGGAGCGATCGGCCCGCGGGTCGTACACCAGCATCACCTTTAACTGATTGGGCAGAACCAAAGGCCGGTACTGAATTTCCTCCCCCGCCGGGCTGAGCAACCGGGCCACCGACTTCCGCTCCACGGGGCGCGGCTCGCAACCGGCGGCAAGCAACGCGAACGACAGTCCCGCCAGGGCCGCAACGGCCCACCATCCCTGCCTTCTTTGTTTTTCCCGTAAGAATTTGCGCATTATTTCGCCTTAACTGTTCATGTCACGCACGCAATGGGAACCCTGGCAGACTGGCCATCCACCGGCCGTGCACCGCAACCAAGCTACTCATAAATCGAGCCGAAATGCGGTAAACTGGTTCATATTGCCTGATGGGTTTCGACTGATTTCTTCTTCCCGCAAAGGCCGCCATTGCCGGGACCGGCTGGCAAATTTCTATCCTTGCCCACTTGTAAATGTACAATCTTTCGGCATAAGTTAAAGCTACTATAGAATGCTGTTGCCGGACTACCAGACCGTGAATGCAGCCGGGCACCGTCGGCGCCCAGCGCTGGAATGCGCGCTGCGCTCTGCTTCCCGCGCCGGCCTTTCACGCGGAAGATGCTTACACGCAACCCGGGCTGCCGGCCACCCCAACAATCGAGAGACTCCCATGAGAGAACGTGATCTGCAATCCGCCGTCGCGGCCGACCAAAAGCATCTGATCCATCCGCTGCATCACCCCAGCGCCCACACCGCCCCCAAAATCTGGGTGAAGGGCCGGGGATCGGTGCTCACGGATCTGGAAGGCAACGAGTATATTGACGGGCTCTCCGGTTTGTGGAACGTCAACGTGGGGCATGGCCGTAAAGAACTGGCTGCGGCGGCCCAATCCCAGATGGAAACCCTGGCCTACGCTTCCAATTACGTCGGCAATTCGAACCTGGCGGTGATCGAACTGGCGGAACGGCTGGCGACGCTGACCTATCCTTCCATCAACACCTTTTTCTTCACCAGCGGCGGCGCCGAATCCACGGAATCTTCCATCAAGACCGTCCGCTTTTACTGGAAGGTACACGGAAAGCCGGACAAAATTCACGTCATTTCCCGAAAATTCGGCTATCACGGCGTAACCCTTGCGGCCATGAGCGCAACGGGCATGGACACATACTGGCCCATGTTCGAGCCGCGCACGCCGGGCTTCAGCCATATCGAGAGCCCCTATCCCTACTTTTTCAACGCGAAGTTCGAGCCGGGCGAGGGCGCGGAAACGCCTGGGGTGGCCGCGGCAAACCTGCTGGAGGAAGAAATCCTGCGCCTCGGCCAGGACAAGGTGGCGGCCTTTATCGCCGAGCCCATTCAGGGCGCGG
>JAPUIH010000380.1 GCA_027297205.1 SAR324 cluster bacterium
ACGTTCTACCCGGCTTATGAGCCTCCCGTCAATGCGCGCAATTGCGCCACATAACCCGCCTACTGGCACGGCATGAGCGCCGCCGCGGGCCGCCAAGGGCGCGCCGGATACGGACAGAGCTGTGCCCCGGGCCTCAGGTAATTTTTACCACTTCCTTGATGGCGCGCAGGCGGGAAACGATCTTCTGGTAGGTTTGAACAGCAATGGGATCGACCAGGATGTTCACGTTGGCCTGGCTCAGCGCGTCCTTGGATTCGATATTCATATCCTGGATGTTTACCTTCAGATCGCGCATGATTTTGCCGATCTTGTAGACCATGCCCGGCCTATCCTGGATCTTGAGGTGAAAGCGGTAGGGAACCTTTTGCCTGTCCATGTCCCAGTCCACGGAAAGCAGGGCGTCCAGCCCCACCTGTTCCAACGCAGAGCATTCCGTGCGGTGAATGAGAATTCCGGATTCCTGTTGCAACCCGACGATGGCGTCTCCCCGCAATGGAGAGCAGCACGGGGCCAAATGAATGAACTCGTCTCCAAGGCCCGAAATCCTCAGGTCCGGATCGGAGTGCCGGGAACGGCGCTTGAGATAGCGCATCAGCCCGCCCGGTACACTGGGGCCGAGCCGCTCAAGCTCATTTTCGGACACAAGCTTGTTATCCAGCATGAAGCTGCGCAAGTTCAACTGCCGCGTGCCAATTTCCTGATAGAAGCGTTCCGGGTTGAGGCCGTGGGTGTCCAGAGCTTTTAGAAAGGCCTTGCGCTCCATGAACTTGTCCGGATTGAGCCCCATCCGCTTGATATTGCTGTCGAACAGTTTGTGCCCCACCTCCTGGGCGCGGGAGAGGCGCTGTCCGCGCAGGTGCCTGCGGATCGCCATCTTGGCGCGGGCGGTGCGCACGTAGCCCAGCCAGTTCGCCTCCGGTGCGGTGCCGGGGGAGGTCAGCACCTCCACCATGGTGCCGTCCCGCAACTCCTCCTGCCTTGCAGCGCGCCTGCCTTCCACCCAGGCTCCGTCGCAGTGAATCCCCAGATCCGTGTGGATGGCGAAGGCGAAATCGAGCACGGTGGCCCGCTGGGGAAAAGAAAGCATCTCCCCTTTTGGGGTGAAAATTTGCAGGGTTTCCATTTGCCCGTAGCGCAATACGTCTTCCATGCGCAGGTCTTCGTTGCCGGCGAACTGATCCAGCAGTTCCAGATAGCTTTGGTAGTACCGCGACATTTCCTCCTGGCTGGCACTCCAGTCCGCCAGGATGCCCGAGCGGCGGACCTTTTCCATATCCGTGGAAAAGACCTCGATGGTGATGGGCTCGCCGCCGATGAATACCTTGGATTCCAACGCCTGGTGGCGATTGGGTTTGGGATTGCTGATGTAGTCACGGATGCTGTTGGGAACGACCCGGTAGTTCATGTGCAATCTGCCCAGCGCCACGTAGCAATCCTGGGCGGAAGGCACGGTCACGGTGAACCCGGCCAGGGGCCGCACCTGCGGGGAGGCCTCGAACACGTAATCGGCAACCTTGCGGTACTTGGGTTGCACGTTGCATGGGGCCGTGTCAGGCTCCTTGAAAGTCGCCTCCAGGGCCTTCTTGAGCCCCCGTACCTTTTTTTGTTCGTCCGCGATTCTCTGTTGCAGTTCGGCCAGCACCCGGTTGAAACGGTTGGGATAGAGGTACCGGAAACAGAGAGTGCTCAACTCATCGCTGATATCCTGCAGTCCCAGGCGCAGGGCCATGGGCACGTACACCAGCATCGTCTCCATGGCGATGCGCCGCTGCCGCTTGCGCTCGAGAAAGCCCAGGTCCCGCATATTGTCGAGGCGATCGAATATTTTCACCTGCAGAGTGCGCAGGTCCTTTACCGAGGAGGTAAGCAGCTTACGGTAGGTTTCAATGGAGGTAGGGTCGCCGCGCGGGCGGTTTTGCGGCGCGGCCACCTTGGTCAATCCGTCCACGGCTTCGGCCAGCCATTCGCCGTATTTGTCCGCCACCTCCGCTTTGGTGAATTCCGTATCTTCGATAATATCGTGGAGCAGAGCGATAATAACCGCTTCGATACCCATGCCCGCTTCACTGACCAGCAGGGCTACCCGGTAGGGATGAATGATGGCCGGCTCCCCGGATTTGCGGTACTGGTCGCTATGGTAGAATTCGGCGTCTTGAAGCGCTTGTTTTAAAAGGGAATATCTGGGAGACTTGCTTTTTGGGAACCGTTTCAGGATGGCCAGCCTTATCTTGGCCAGACGGGCCGCGCTGTCGTCCGATTTGGCGATGGGATCCATGCGGGGCTCGCAAGCAAATGGCGAAACGGAGGCTGCGACAGGCGGATTACTCCCTCAATCCCTCATCAACGGGCCGGTTGGAGGGATAATTCCGTGTGCCGGGGTAAATGTGCGCCGTGTCATACCCCGGGTGGGATCTTTCCCTTCAATGTCATCAATAGCATAAAACGCTAACAGTGCAACGGTTTACGCCGAATAGAGCGGGTTTTCGGCGCATGCCGCCATGGTCCGCTGCTATGTGGACGCTCGCGGGCGGGACTTGCCATCCGCATGCTTCGGGAGGAAATTCCCAATTGGGAAAATGCTGTGATAGCAATACAGGATAGAAAATAACCGCAAATTCGTAATTCCGGCCCGGCGGGCGTGAGGGACAGCACCTGCACGCCCCCTTACACCATCAGGGAGCACCCCATGGACGATCGGTTCGCGCAGGTTGATTTTACAAAAACCGGGGCTTTCCAGCAGTTGCAGAAGCTGGCGCGGAATCCCTACGACCTGACTCAACCCGGCGCGCTGACCCCGCAGCGCATCGAGAATTTCCAGGCCGCCGCTTGCGGTTTCGATCTTCTCTACGCCACCCAGCGCATTTCGCAAGAGGTGCTGGACGCGCTTTCCGCGCTCGCGGAGGAAACCGCCGCCCGGGAACAATTCCAGCATCTAATGGCCGGGGAGGTGATGAACCGCATTGTGGGCCATCAGAGCGAGGAGCGGCAGGTGCTCCATTTCGCCAGCCGCAATGTGTTCGATGCCCTGCCCGACCCCATGCCCGTTCCCCAGGCGGAGGAAGCCAACGTCAATGCCAGGCGCGAGCTGGACAAACTGAAGGGCTTCCTGGCCCAAGTGGAATCCGGCGCCCTGACCAATGCCAAGGGCGAGCCCTTCACGGATATGGTGAACGTGGGTATCGGCGGGTCCGACCTGGGGCCGCGCGCCCTGTACCTGGCGGTGCTGCCCTTCCGGCAGGGCGGGCGGCGGGTGCACTTCATCTCCAATGTCGACCCGGACGACACGGCGCAGGTGCTGGGGGGGCTGGACCTTTCGCGCACCCTGATTAATGTTGTCTCCAAGAGCGGCTCCACCCTGGAGACCCTCACCAACGAGACCCTGGCCCGGGAGGCTTACGGCAAGGCCGGGTTGGAACCCTTGCAGCATTTTCTCTGCGTGACCGGCCAGGGCAGCCCCATGGACAATCCGGAGCGCTACCGGGCCACCTTCTACATGTTCGACTATATCGGAGGCCGTTACAGTGCTACTTCCATGGTGGGCGCGGCGCTGCTGGGTTTCGCCCTGGGTTATGACAACCTGATGGAAGTCCTGCGCGGCGCGCGGGAGATGGACCTGGCCGCCCTTAACGGCGAACTGAAAGACAACCCGCCCCTGCTGGCGGCGCTGCTGGGCATCTGGAACCGCAACTTTTTGGGCTTGCCCACCCTGGCCGTGCTGCCCTACAGCCAGGGGCTGATCCGCTTTGCGGCGCATTTGCAGCAACTGGACATGGAGAGCAATGGCAAGGGCATCACCCGCCGCGGGGCCATGGTGGACTATGATACGGGCCCCGTTGTGTGGGGGGAACCGGGCACCAACGGCCAGCACGCCTTTTACCAACTGATTCACCAGAGCCCCTCCGTGGTGCCCTGCGAATTCATCGGATTCCGGGAAAACCAGTACGGCCTGGACCTGGAGGTGCAGGAGACCAGTAGCCAGCAAAAGCTGCTGGCCAACCTGATGGCCCAGTCCATCGCCCTGGCCACCGGCCAACGGAGCGATAACCCCAACAAGTTCTTTCCCGGCAACCGGCCCAACTCGGTGCTGATCGCCGATAAGCTTACCCCCTACAGCCTGGGGGCGCTGCTGGCCCATTACGAGGCCAAGGTGGCCTACCAGGGCCTGATCTGGAACATCAACT
>JAPUIH010000381.1 GCA_027297205.1 SAR324 cluster bacterium
CCCAGTACGCCCAGCCCGTTGACCATTGTGGTGTGGGAGTCGGTGCCCACCACCGTATCAGGATAGGCCACCGGCGCACCGTCGGCCCCGGCGCGCTTTTGCACCACCCGCGCCAGGAATTCCAGGTTGACCTGGTGCACGATGCCCGTCGAGGGGGGGATCACCAGAAAATCGTCAAAGGCGGTCTGTCCCCAGCGCAAAAACTCGTAGCGCTCCTGATTGCGCTCGAACTCCTTCTGCTCGTTGCGCTGCAGAGCGTCCGGCGTGCCGAAGAAGTCTACCTGCACCGAATGGTCGATCACCAGATCCGTGGGAATGAGCGGATTGATGCGCTTGGAGTCGCCCCCCAGTTTGCGCATGGCGCCCCGCATGGCTGCAAGATCCACCACGGCGGGCACGCCCGTAAAGTCCTGCATGAGTACCCGGCCGACCATAAACGGCACTTCCCGGCTGGGCAGGGAGGCCGGGCTCCAGCTGGCCAGGGAGCGCACGTTGTCTTCATCCACCAGCCCCCCCCCGGCATTTCGCAATACCGATTCAAGCAGGATGCGGATGGAATAGGGCAGGCGCCCCAGGGAACACAGGCCAGCCTTTTCCAGGGCTTCCAGCCGGTAATACCCGACGGGGCCGTCCGCGGTGTCCAGGGTACCTCTTGCGTTAAACGTATCGGGGGATGCCATCAATCGCTCTCGGGGTTCGTGGTTTCGGGAATGCCGCGGGCCGTTCCATGCGGCCTGGGGCGTGGGCCAAAGCGCGGGGACCCTAATGGGAAGGACAGATGCCACAGTCCGGGTCAAATTAACGCCAAGATAGCATGAGGGCCGGATTTGCAAAAGCGGCATTCAAGCGCCTCCCGCTTGTGCGCATCGGCAAGGCGGGTTATAAATTTCCAAAGGGATTTACACGGTACCCGGTATTTTCGCGGGAAACCCCGCGCCGGAGACCCACGCGCTGGAGACCCCTGTTGGCCTGTTGTGCATTTAACCGGGGAAACCTCCTGCCGCACCCAAAAGGAGCATTGCGCAGATGAAGACATTGGACATTCAAGGCTATAAGGAAACGATTATCGAGCGGACGGACTATCCGCCTGAAAAAACCAAGGAAATTCTGGACAAGGAGGTGACCGCCATCCTGGGTTACGGACCGCAGGGCAGGGGGCAGGGGCTGAACATGCGCGACCAGGGTTTCAACGTTATGCTTGGACTGCGCAAGGGCCGCAGTTGGGACAAGGCCCTGGAGGACGGGTGGGAGGAAGGCAAGAACCTGTTTGAATCCGAAGAGGCTGCCCGCAAGGGCACCCTGATCCAGTTCCTCGTCTCCGACGCCGGGCAAATTTCCACCTGGCCCATGGTGAAAAGCTGCCTCAATGATGGCGATGCCCTGTATTTTTCCCACGGATTCGGGATCGTGTACCGGGATCAGACCAATATCCTGCCTCCGGACAATGTGGACGTGTTGCTGGTGGCCCCAAAAGGTTCCGGCCTGTCCGTGCGGCGGCTGTTTGAAGCAGGGCAGGGCATCAACGCCTCCTACGCCGTGCATCAGGACTATACGGGCCGGGCCAAGGAGCGTTGCCTGGCCACGGCCTTTGCCATCGGCTCGGGTCACGTGTTCGAAACCACTTTCGAGAATGAGGTGTTCAGCGACCTCACCGGTGAGCGCAGCGTGCTGATGGGGCTGATCGAGGGAGCCTTCCGCGCCCAATACAAGGTGCTGCGCGCCAACGGCCATTCTCCCTCCGAAGCCTATAACGAGACCGTGGAGGAGGCCCTGCAAAGCCTCTATCCACTGATCAACGAGCGCGGCATGGACTGGATGTACGCCAACTGCTCCACCACCGCCCAGCGCGGGGCCTTGGACTGGGCACCGAAGTACGAGGCGGTGTTGCGGCCGGTAATCGAGGAATGCTACGAGCGGGTCAAATCGGGCAAAGAGACCGCGATCGCCATCGATGCCAACACCCGCGAGGATTACCGGGAGCAGTTGGACAAGGAGTTGAAGGAAATCGACGAGTCGGAAATGTGGACGGTCGGCCGTCTGCTGCGCTCCTTGCGTCCGGGGCAATAGGGCGCCCCGTCCCTGCCGGTCCGCCCCGATGCCATACCGCCCATGAGCGATAGCCCAAGTCACGATCCCGCCCAGCACCTGGCCGCCCTGCGCGGACTGATGGTGGAGCATAAGCTGGACGTCTATCTGGTGCCCTCCGCCGATGAGCATCAGAACGAATACCTGCCCGATCACAAAAAACGGCGGGAAGCCATCAGCGGCTTCACCGGCTCGGCGGGGGACGTGGCCGTTTGTGCGGCCGAGGCCCATTTGTTCGTGGATTCCCGCTACCATCTTCAGGCTGCCCAGGAGGTTTCCGGCCAGGAAATCAAGGTGCATAAGCTCGGTCTGGCCGGGGAGCAGCACCTGTACGAGTGGCTGAATACCCTGGAGGCCGGTCAGGGGGCCCTGCGGGTGGGCTATGATCCCTTCGTGATCACCCTCGACGAGCGTAGACGCCTCGCCAAGGCCCTGCTCCATGAGGATTCCGAGCTTTGCCCCTTGACGGGCAATCTGGTGGACCGGGCCTGGGATGGGGTCCCTGCCTTTTCCCCGGCCCCGGCCTTTTCTCTCCCCGATGATATCACCGGCGAAGACGTGGCGCATAAACTGGGCCGCCTGCGGGAAAAGCTGGAGGAGGCTGGTGTGGGGGCTTTGGTACTGAGCAAGCTGGACGAGGCGGCCTGGCTGACCAATCTGCGCGGCCGGGACATTCCTTACAATCCGGTGTTTGAAGCATTCATGGTGGTGACCCGCGACAGCGCCACATGTTTCAGCGATACCGAAATTCCCGAAGCTGCCCGTGCGGCCCTGGAATCGCTGGTGGACTTTCAGCCCTACGGCGCGTTCCCCCAGGCCCTGCAAACCCTGGGCAAGCAACTCAAGTCACGGGACGAGTCCCTGTGGCTGGATGGCGCCAGCGCCAGCGAGGGCCTGGCCCTGCTGGCCAAAGATGCCAGGCTGCACCGGGCCACGCCCAACCCGGTGAAGGCCATGAAGGCGATCAAGAACCCGGTGGAAATCGAGCGCATGCGGGAGGGGCACCTCAAATCCGGCTGCGCGAAAGTGCGCGCCTTTTCCCGGCTTTCCTCCCTGCTGGGCGAGGGTACGCCGGTGAGCGAGCGGGGCTTTGCCGATCTGCTGCAGGAAGAATATGCCCGCGAGGACGGCTACAGCGACCTGAGCTTCACCACGATTTCCGCTTTTGGCGCCAATGGGGCCATTGTGCACTACGCCACCCCCGATCCGCGGCAGCTGCTGGAGCCGGGCGGCCTGCTGTTGGTTGATTCCGGGGTACAGATCCTGGGGGCCACCACGGACGATACCCGTACGGTGGCCATTGGCTCGCCGGACGACCTGCAGAGGGAACGCTATACCGATGTGCTGCGCGCTCATATCCGGCTGGCCACCCAGATTTTTCCCGAAGGCACCAACGGCCAGATGCTGGACGCCATCACCCGTTCACTCCTCTGGAACGCCGGAGCGGACTACGGTCACGGCACGGGCCATGGGGTGGGCGCATACCTGAATGTGCACGAAGGCCCCCAGAACATCAGCCCCCGCGGCACCGTGCCCCTGGAGCCGGGCATGATCGTCTCCAACGAGCCGGGCTACTACCACGCGGGCTGGGGCGGCATCCGCCTGGAAAATCTGATGGTGGTGGAGGAAATGCTGGGGCTGCCGGCCCATCCCTCCGGAAAACGCTGGCTGCGCTTCATTCCCCTCACCATGATTCCCTTCGACCGCAATCTGATCGCCGGCACGCGGCTCAACCCGGACGAACGGGCCTGGATCGACGATTACCACCGCCTGGTGGCGGAAACCCTGGCGCCCCTGCTGGAAGAGCCCGATCAACAATGGCTGGCGCAGGCCTGCCGGCCCCTATCATAGGTCTACCGGCCCCTGGCATTGGCCTACCAGCCCTTCCTCCGCCCTGGCCCGCATTGCTCCCGGCCTCGGTTAGACGTATACCTTTAGGGTGTTGTGGCACCCAATCCAGGCGGGGGGACGCAGGATATGGCTGAATATTTGTTCGTATACGGCAGCCTGCTCTCCCGGGCGGCCCATCCCACGCACCGGGTACTGCGGGAGCATGCCGGCCTGTTGGGAGAGGCCAGCACTCCGGGCAGGCTGTTCGATCTGGGGAGCTATCCAGGCGCCGTGCCCGACCCTTCCGGGCGGGAGCGCATCACCGGCGAGCTTTACCTGATTAAGCCGGCCTCGCCTCTGCTGCAACTGCTGGACGAGTACGAGGGCTGCCGGCCGGAAGATCCGCGGCCCCATCCCTACCGCCGGGTGCAGTTGCGGGTGGAAACGGCGCGGGGCCGTATCCTGGCGGCCTGGCTCTATCTGTACAACCATCCGGTGGCTGCTGGCCGCCTGATCGAGTCTGGCAACTATCTGGATCGCATAAGGCAGCGCTGAATGCCCAAGCCCCTACCGCAGAATCCACACCGCTGCGCGTCCGGTCACGCCGCTGGCGCGCTTATGCGTCCCGCGGCGCTGGTGATGGCGCTGGCCCTGCTGCTCGGGACGGCGGCGCAGGCCCAGCAATGCGTCAACGTGCCCGCGTGCATCGCCCAGCTCCAGTTCGGAGAATCCAACTCTGCCCGCGAGCAGGCGGCCATGGTGCTGGGAGAAAAAGGAGATGCGGCCGCTCTGAAAGTGCTGGCGCTGGCCCTGTCCAGCGACCGGGGTGAGTTCGTGCGTGTGAAATCCGCCCAAGCCCTGGGCCGCCTGAAAGTGGCTGGGGCGTTGGAGCCCCTCAGCGCGGCATTGAAAAACGACAAGCGCGATCTGGTGCGGCTCACCGCGGCCCTGGCCATAGCGGCCTTGGGCGCAAGCGCCGGGAGAGGACCCCTCGGCGAGGCCTTGAGCGGCGACACCGCATGGCGGGTGCGCTGGGCCGCCGCGGACGCCCTGGGCCGCCTGGGGGAAGCTTCCGCCGTAACCGCCCTGTCCCAGGCGCTGGGCAGCGAGGGCCGCGCCGAGGTGCGGATCATGGTGGCGCGCTCCCTGGCGGTGCTTAAGGCAGGCGGCGGCGCGGAGGGGCTGATGGCCACGCTCAAGAACGATGCCGATGCAATGGTGCGTGCCTCCGCCGCGGAGGCCCTGGGATCGGTGGAAGGGAAAAATCCCACCGCCGCCTTGCTGGAGGCCCTGCGGGATGACAAGGCGCGGGGCGTACGCCGCGTGGCGGCCCTGGCCCTGGGCGCGCGGCGCGAAGCGGCGGGGGTGGAGGGATTGATCAAGTCGCTGCAATACGATCCCGCCCTGGAAGTGCGTACGGCGGCATCGGTGGGCCTGGGCCGCATCGGCGGGGCACGCGCCAAGGATGCGCTCGTCTATTTTTCCGAAAATTCAGAACTGGCGGAAATCCGCCTCTCCGCGCGCAACGTGCTGGCCGAGTTCAGCCCGGAGCCGCCCGTGGATTCCAAACCCCCTCCCGCCCCCGCCACGAACTGACCCTGTGGGCGTGCGTCTCGCAGGGAGCTATATGCGCGCCACGGAATATGGAATGAATGCCCATGCTGCAGGATTGGTTGCAGGGACTGGCCGACCTGATCTTCTCGTTATTCGGCGAGCAGGGCCGTTTCATCTATCAAGAGTACCCATACCTCTTTTGGCTGCTTGTGACGGGGCTGGGGCTCGTTCCCGCCGGGCTGAGCCTGTATTTGCTGCTGCGCGTCTACCTTGCGGTGAGCGGCGCTGTGCGGCGGCTGCGGGAAGACCTGACCCGCGGCTTCAGTCTGCTTTACACCAGGGACGGGCGGCGCGGGCTGAGGCTGGCCCGCGAAATCCGGCGGGGCAGCGATCGCGTGCGGCGCATTCTGCTCAGTGCCGGGGGGGAAGCCCGGGATCACGAGTCCCTGCGGCAACTGCTGGATAAATTTGTGCACCGGGAACTCCCGGATACTCTCGCCCAGGCCCAGACCTTCATTGAGACCGGGGGGGCGGCTCCGGCAAAAAGGCTGTCGCGGCAACTGCAGCGCCAGGAAGCGGCCTGGACGGAAACGGCTGACGGCTCGGCGCGGGAAGCCCTGCAAATGGATATTGCCGCCACCCGGCAGAAGCTGGCCCAGGTGAACCACTCCAACGAGGCCTGCGCCCAGCTGCTGAAAGGGCTTGAGGAGGCGGTGCTGGCCCTGCGCACCCTGGAATTGGAGATTGCCTCCCTGGGCGCCACCCGCTCCCAGGCCTTGAGCCAACTCCGCGACCACCTCAGCGAGATGGCCGAGGAGCTGCACCATCAACGCGAAGCGCACCTTTCTTTCCAGGACGATTCCTAGGGCCGGGCCGCCTGCGCGGCTAATCCCCGTAGGGATAATCCATCTGCTTCTTGATCGCCGCTTTGGCTTCGGCGCCCGCGAATTTTTCGCAGAGGAAAAGCCCCAGGTCGATCCCGGAGGTCACGCCCCCGGCCGTGACCAGGTCTCCCTCATCCACGATGCGTTGCCGCACCACCTCCGCGCAGTAGGGTCGCAGGGCGTCGTAGGCGTTGGGATGGGTGGTGGCGCGCCTGCCGGTCAGGAATCCCGCCGCCCCGAACAGCAGGGAGCCGGTGCATACGGATGCCTTGAACTTGCAGTGCGCGGCCGTGCGCAGCCATGCCAGGAAGGCCTCATCCTTGAGCAGGGGCCTGCTGCCGAAGCCGCCGGGAGCGACCACCATGTCGAATTCTTCCAAGGACCCCCCGACCCGGGTCGGCAGCATCCTCAGACCCTTGTCGTCATGCACCTCCTCGGAGACGGCGCAAATCTCCCAGCTGAATTCAGGATCGAAGTCCATGGTTTTCAGCCGTGTCAAACCGTCGTAAACCCCCACAAAATCCAGAGTGGTCAGGTTGTCGAATATGATGAATGCTGCTCTCATAAATTAGGTCCTTTCCGTCCGCACGGGGCATCGCAAACGAGGAATGTTGCAGGATTATCGCATGGCGGGCACGCCATGCATTAAGCTATACTATGCGCCACGTCCCCAATTCAAATCTCACGATGCCGATGTCTTCCACTCCCTGCAAGCCAGTCTTTGTAAATTCGGCTGCAATGATTCTGGCTTTGGTGGTGGGCCTATGCTGGCAGGCGGTGCCATTGCAGGCGGTGCCATTGCAGGCAGCGCCATTGCGGGCAGCATCGTTGAGGGCCACGCCGCTTACGGTGGCCGCCGCTTCTTCGCTGCAACTGGCCCTGCGTGATTTTGCAGAGATATTCCGTGCCCACAGCGGGGTGCGCCCGCTGCTGGTGTTCGGCTCCAGCGGAAATCTGGCGCGGCAAATGGAGTACGGGGCGCCCTACGATTTGTTCCTATCCGCCGATGAGGGCTGGGTTGCGTATCTGGTGGAAAAAGGCGTGCTGGCGCCGCGCAGCGTGACGGTTTACGCTCAGGGCCGGCTGGCCCTGGTGCTGCACCCGCCCCTGGCCTTCGCGCCGGAGTGGGCGAGCGCCGATACACGCGCGCTGGCTCTGTTGCGCGGGAAAGCCGTGCGCCATATTTCCCTGGCCTCACCGGCCCATGCGCCTTACGGCATCGCGGCCCGGCAGGCGTTGACGCGCGCGGGAATGTGGGCGGGGCTGCGCGGCAAGCTGGTGTATGGCGAGAATGTCCGCCAGGCCCTCACATTTGTGGAGACGGGCAACGCGGAGGCCGGCTTCACCGCGGAGGCTATCGCCCGCGGGACGCGGTTGCAGTGGCTGCCCGTGGACGGGACGCTCTACAGCCCCATCCGGCAGGCCCTGGGTCTGCGCCGGGACACACCCATGCGCGAGGCGGCGCAACAGTTCGTGGCTTTGTTGCTGGCTGCCCGGGGCCGGGCTTTACTGGCGCGCTATGGGCTGGCGCTTGGGGCATCCACCACCGAAGGAAAGAGCCGCTGATGCTGGCAAGCTGGGATC
>JAPUIH010000382.1 GCA_027297205.1 SAR324 cluster bacterium
GGCTGCGCATGGGCCCCAAGAGGCAGGCTTTCCTCCCGCAACTGCACCCCGGAAAAGTCCAGGCTGAGCGCCAGGTCGGCACGGTCGTTGAGGTATAGTCCAACCCCGGCTTCCCCCTTTGCTACTCCCTGGGCTTTGCCCAGAGCTTCCTGCACCGCGCGGCAAAAATCGTACAGGGCGGCGGGCGCGAGGTCTTTCTCCCGAACTTGCAGGGCACGCAGTCCCGCGGCGGCCAGCACCGGCAGCAGAGCCAGAGGATCGCCCGCCGTGTGCAGGCGGTCGGTGATCAAGTAAACGCGGAAGGGAAAATCGGACATGGCGGGTTGGCCGGGCCATGGGAGCGCCGGAAGATCTGGAAGCCGAATGCTCAGGGTGCAGGATCTCGCCGGGACTCTCTTTCGGTTTGCCTGAAAAGCCCCCGAGGGGCGGTCCCGCAGGTCACGGAATACCAACGGCTTGCCCTGCCCTGGCATCTCCTGTTCTGGCATCTCCTGTTCTGGCATCTCCTACACAGCAATCTTGCCTTGCTTCGGGCTGGAAGCCTCGGCAAAAAACTTGCGGGGAATGCGCCCCGCCAGATAAGCCTTGCGCCCTGCCTCGCAAGCCTGCCGCATGGCCTCGGCCATCATCTGCGGCTCCTTGGCCTGGGCCACGGCGCTGTTGAGCAGTACTCCATCGCAGCCCAACTCCATGGCCACGGCCACGTCGGAGGCGGTGCCCACGCCGGCATCCACGATCAGCGGCACGTTGACAGCATTGCGCACCAGGGTGATGTTGTAGGGGTTGAGAATGCCCATGCCCGATCCAATCGGCGCCCCCAAAGGCATCACGGCCACGCAACCAAGGTCTTCCAGCTTCTTGCAGACAATAGGATCTTCGGTGCAGTAGGGCATAACCTTAAAACCTTTTTGCACCAGTTCCCGTGCGCCCTCCAGCACCTTTTCCGAATCCGGGTAGAGAGTGTCTTCGTCGGCGATTACTTCCAGCTTGATGAAATCCGTCTCCAGCACCTCCCGTGCCAGCTCCGCGGTAACCACCGCATCCTTGACGGTGTAGCAGCCGGCGGTGTTGGGCAAAATGCGGATATTCCGCTTGCGCAGCAGGCTCAATATGTTCTCACCGGTGGGGTCGTTCAGGTTGACGCGTCGGATGGCCACGGTGACCATGTCCGCACCCCCTGCCGCCAGGGCCTGCAACAATACCTCGTTGTTGGGGTAACGGGCTGTGCCCAGTATCAGACGGGAAGAAAAGGTCTCGCCCCCGATCTTCAGCTCGTCATTCATGTTCTCGCTCCTTACCCCCCTTGGGTCGCGTTTACGATTTCCAGTTCGTCGTCAGGATTGATCCGCGTCTGCGCCCACTCAGCCTTGCGCACCACCTCTCCGTTGATGCACACGGCCACGCCGCGCTCCAGGCTGGGCAGATTCAGGCTTAGCAAAAACTCGCGCAGAGTCGAAGGGGTTTCGAGCGAGCGGAATTCTCCGTTAACTTTAATATTCGTGCTCAAATATTCATGCTCACTGGATGGCCGCCGTGGCTGCTCAATACCGGGAAGTGGCTTGATAACCACCGTTGCCGGGCCGGTGCGGGGCCGCGTTACGATTGTGGTTTGTCAGGAAACCTACTGAGCAGTATACACAGGCGGGTTGGAATAAAAAAGGAGACCCCAGGCAATTGCATTGCCGCGGCCAACGTTCGGTTATACCCTTTCAGGGCGTTTAGTGACAGCCGCCGGGCGCCGTGCGGAAATTTGGCAATTGGAGCCAAGTCAGGTAAATTTCAATATAAGAGATTTTCCACCTAATTTTCGTGGCGGGGAAAACCGGGTTCCCCCGAAGGCCCTTACAAGCGGGAGTCTATATGAGCCGGGACAAGTTCTCTCTCGACGACAAATACCTCAAGAAGGAGGGCCAGATCGCCTTGACCGGCGTGCAGGCACTGGTGCGGCTACCCATGGATCAGCATCGCCGGGATACGGAAGCGGGCATTCGCACAGGCACCTTCGTGAGCGGCTACCAGGGTTCTCCACTGGGAGAACTGGACAAGCAGATGCGGCTGGCCGCCAAGCATCTGGGCAATCATGAAATAGTATTCGATGCGGGAATTAACGAGGATGTGGCCGCCACAGCCATTTACGGCACGCAATTCCTGGATTTGTTCCCCCACGAAAAATTCGATGGGGTGCTGGGCATGTGGTACGGCAAGGGCCCCGGCATAGACCGCACGGGAGATGCATTTCGTCACGGCAATTATATCGGCACCAGCAAGCATGGGGCGGCGCTGGCCCTGGGCGGGGACGATCCGGCCTGCAAGAGCTCCACGATTCCCAGCGACAGCGTGGTTTCTTTCTACGACGTGCATTTTCCCGTGCTCTTTCCCTCCGATCCCCAGGAAGTGCTGGAGTACGGGCTGCACGGCTTTGCCATGTCCCGCTACTCCGGCTTGTGGTCGGCCCTGAAAATCGTGACCAACGTGGCCGATGGCGGGGCGATCATAGACGTGTATCCCGATCAGGCCATGCCGGTCATTCCCGACTTGGAACTGAATGGAAAGCCCTACGAGAAGGTGCAGGACTTCCGCCTGATTCCGCCGCACAGCGTGGAAATTGAGCGCATGATCATCTATGAGCGCATGGCGGCGGCCAAGGCCTATGCCCGCGCCAACAAGCTGGACAAGATCACGGTGCAAAGCGGCGCCGACAAAATTGGGCTGCTGGCGGCGGGCAAAACCTATGTGGACATGATGCAGGCGCTGCAGCTGCTGGGATTCGGTGAGGAAGACCTGCGGCAGGCGGGTATCCGCATCTACAAGCTGGGCATGATCGCACCAATCGAGCCGGAAGGATTGAAGGCATTCGCGGAAGGACTGGAAGAAATCCTTGTGGTGGAGGAAAAGCGCGGCTTCAGCGAAGTGCTGGTGCGCGACGCCCTGTTCAATCTTCCCACCCACCCCGCGGTGTACGGTAAATACGATGCGGACAATCAACCGCTCTTCCCGGCCCAGAGCGAAATGCAGTCCGACATGATCGCGATGGTGCTGGCGAATTACCTGGCCAAGCGCCTGCAACGCCAGGACCTGCTTCAACGGGTCAAATGGCTGGTGGAAATTGAAGAACGGCCCGTGGACGACATACTGCCGCGCATGCCTTACTTTTGCAGCGGCTGTCCCCACAATTCCTCCACCCTCCTTCCGGAAGGAGAAATCACCGGCGGCGGAATCGGTTGCCACGCCATGGCCTCCTACATGGACCGGGGAGTAATCTGGCTCACCCACATGGGTGGCGAGGGCGCGCCGTGGATGGGGGTCTCTCACTTTGTTGACCGGGAGCATCTGTTCCAAAACGTGGGGGATGGCACCTTTGCCCATTCGGCCAGCAAGTCGGTGGAAGCCTGCGTGGCTTCCGGTGTGAATATCACCTACAAGTTGCTTTACAACGGGACGGTGGCCATGACAGGCGGTCAGACCGCCGTGGGCGCGCGCGGTCCCGCCAATATTGCCCATCAATTGATCGCCCAGGGGGTGAAGCAGGTGGTGATTGTGCCCGAGCAGATGGACGATTACCCGAAGAAGCGCCTTGCGCCGGATATCTCGGTGCGGCCCAAGGACGATTACAATCAGGTCATGCTGGAGATGCGCGAGGTGAAGGGCGTGAGCGTGATCATCTACGATCAGCAATGTGCCGCGGTTAAGCGGCGCGAGCGCAAGCGGGGCATCCAGCCCGTGCCCCGCAAGCGGGTCTACATTAATCCCGCTGTCTGCGAAGGCTGCGGCGACTGTGGAATCAAGTCCAATTGCCTGTCGGTGGTGCCCATGCAGACCGACTACGGGCGCAAGACCATGATCCATCAGTCCTCGTGCAACATGGATTATTCCTGCCTGAAGGGAGATTGCCCATCCTTCATGACGGTGGAGCTGGGAGAGGGCGTGCAGCCGGCGAAGAAACAGGGGGTGGCTACCGAGATGGAATTGGATATTCCCGAGCCGGCCCAACAAGCCACCTGTGCTGACCCCTACAGGATATTAATGGTGGGCATTGGCGGCACCGGCGTGGTCACGGCGGACGCGCTGCTGGTCACCGCGGCGCTGCTGGACGGAAAGTACGCGTTGCACCTGGATCAGACCGGCTTGGCCCAGAAGGGCGGGGCGGTGGTTTCCAATCTTACGATCTGCGAATCCCCCGTGGCATGGGCCAACAAGATTTCCGCGGGAGAGACCGACCTGCTGTTGTCCTTCGATCTGCTGGCTTCCGTGGCCCGGGAAAACCTGAACCGCTGTCATCCCGAGCGCACGGTGGCGGTCGCCAACACCGCCAAGTTCAACACGGCCCAGGAAGTCACCAACATCCGCGCCATGTTTCCGGAACAGCAGGCCCTGGCGGAGAAGATTAACCAGTACACCCGCCGGGATCGCAACGTCATTATCAATTCCGAGCAAGTGGTGGAGGAACTGTTCGGCGATCCCATGACCAATAACGTGTTCATGATGGGCGCCGCATATCAGGCCGGGCTGATACCGCTGCGGGCCGAGTCCATTGAGGAAGCGATCCAGGTCAATGGCGTCGCGGTGGATCAAAACATCAGGGCCTTCCGCTGGGGACGGAAGTTCATCCATAGCCCGGACGAAGTCAACGCCCTGATCCGGCGCGGACCCGAGACGCCCCATGCGCGTCAGGCCGCCCTGGACAAGCTGAAAAATTTCGCCCCCAGTGCAATGGCCAGCTTCGAGGCGCTGGAAGCGCGCTTTCCGAAAGGAGAAGCCCTTGCCGACATTCTGCATCCGCGGGTGGCGGACCTGATCCTGTACCAGAATACGGCCTATGCCGGCACCTACCTGGATTTCGTGTCGGAGGTCGCGGAGAAAGAACACCGGCAGACGCCAGGACGCAGCGAACTGGCGGAAACCACGGCCCGCTGGCTGTTCAAGCTGATGGCCTACAAGGACGAGTATGAGGTGGCACGGCTGTGGTTGCAGGATCCGGCCTGGGCGCAGGCGGCTGCCGCTTTCGACGGCCCGGTGAAGCGCTATTATCAATTGCATCCGCCCGTCCTGCGGGCCATGGGCATGAAGAAGAAACTCAAGCTGGGAGGATGGTTCACGCCCATGCTGCGCATGCTGGCCCGCATGAAGTTTCTGCGCGGCTCAGCTCTGGATATATTCGGCCGCGCGGCCATGCGGCGCGAAGAGCGGGGTCTGATCGGCTGGTACCGGGAACTCGTCACAGGGCTGCTGCCCGGCCTGAATCACGACAACCACGGCGTGGCCCTGGAAATCGCTGCTGTTCCTGACGGCATACGGGGCTTTGAGGAAGTAAAGGAGCGCATGATCGCCGAATCCAAGGCGGAAGCCGCGCGGCTGCTGGATATTTACAACCGCAAGGACGCCTCCAAGCAGGCGGTCTGAACCCGCGCCGGAGCCGGACCGGACTGAACCGATGGCCGCGCCAGACTGTCTCAGGAGATGGGCTTGACCGCACCGCAATCCCGCATCGGCGTGGTACGTGATTTTGGAGAAACGGATGGATGTGTCACGGAACTGTGTTTTATTCGCCGCAGCCCTAATGCTGCTCTGGCCGGGCATTTCCGTCCACGGGCAGGCGGCCAGGCAATCCGGTGGACGGGAGGCTCGTCTGGCCGCCGTGGTGGATGGCCAGCCGGTCTATTTGGACAAGCTGAACAGTCCGGACATCGCCACGGCCCGGCAAAAATTATATAGGCTCGAGCAGACCCTGCTGCGCCAAGTGGTGCTGGAACGGCTGGAAAAGTCAATGCCCAAGGAATTTGGCCGCAGGGACATAAAGATCAGCGAGCGGGAAGTGCGCAAGGTCTACACGGACGCCGGGCTGGAGAGCAAGGGCACCCTGGATGCGTTTCGGGACCGAATCCGCGCATACCTTCTGCGAATGAAAATCAAGGGAATGGAGAACGCTCTGTTCCGCAAGGCGGTGCGCAAGGGCTACGTCAAATCCTTCCTTACCGCCCCGCCGCCTTACATGTACATCATGAAGAAGGTGACGCGCGCGGCTTCCCGCGGTCCGCGGGACGCGCCGGTGCAGATTGTGGAATTTTCCGATTTTCAATGACCATTCTGCAACCGGGTGCGTGCCACCCTGGACACCCTGATCGCCAAATACAACGGAAAGATATACTACGTCTACCGGCATCTGCCTCTTACCCAAATTCACGACCAAGCCTGGATTGCGGCGGAAGCCTCCGAGTGCGCGGCGGAGCAGGGCCGATTCTGGCCTTTTCACGACCTGATATTCGACAATGCGTCCGCCCTTAGCGAAAAAATGCTGGCCAGCCTGGCCAAACGGGCGGGGCTGCGCAACGTAAAGCGCTTCGAGCAATGCCTGCGGAGCGGGAAATACAGAAAGCTTGTCGAACGGGACGTGGCGGTGGCGCAAAATCTGGGTATCAACGGCACCCCGGCCTTTTTTATAGGCCGGGAGACGGGCGAGGGCATGATGGAGGGAGAAGTCATCAGTGGCGCCCAGCCCCTTGGCACCTTCGTTCCACTGGTGGAAAAGACCCTCAAGGCCGCGGGCAAATAGCCTCCACCCTCCGGCCGGACATTGGCAATTTCTCCGAGACAGACAACTTGATGCCCCGGGAGTGGTGGCACGGTGCCGCGCATACGGCAACGCCCGCGCTTGCCCTGGCAGGCAAGTGCTTCCCATCGCCGGACACATTACACTTGTTCCGCGCTAAATCAGACCCGCTTCCTTCAAGACCTTGAACGCCCCC
>JAPUIH010000383.1 GCA_027297205.1 SAR324 cluster bacterium
GCGGGATATGGAGGCCGGGGAACGGGCGGGGTTGGGTACGCGGCTGGACCGGCTCTTGCTGACCCCGGAGAGAATCGAGAGCATCCGCGCCGCCATTGACACCGTGCGCGATCTGCCCGATCCGGTGGGGATGGAAATCGACGCATCGCGGCGGCCCAATGGCATGCAAGTTCGCCGGGTGCGTTGCCCGCTGGGTGTGGTGGGAATTATCTACGAGGCGCGGCCCAACGTTACTGTAGATGCCTCGGTGATTTGCCTGAAAACCGGTAACGCGGTCGTGCTGAAGGGTGGCTCGGACGCTATCGAGTCGAACAGAGCCATCACTGAAGCGATTCGCCGCGGCCTGGAGCGCGCGGGTCTGCCCTCTGCCGCCGTGCAGTTGTTGGATTCCACGGAGCGGGCGGTGACGGGTGCGTTTTTGCAAATGCGGGGCCTGATCGACGTCATTATACCCCGCGGCAGCCTGGAGCTGATCCGCTTCACTCAGGACAATGCCAAGGTTCCGGTTATCGAAACGGGCGCCTCGGTGGTGCATGCTTATGTGGATGAGGAAGTGGACGTCAACAAGGCCGTGGATTTGATCGTGAACGCGAAGACCCGGCGCGTTTCCATCTGCGGGGCCCTGGACACGCTGCTGCTCCACAGTTCCATCCTGGAGGAGGTGGGGGTTCCTCTCTCCCGGCGACTGGCCGAGTGCGACCCGCCCGTTGAAGTACGGGCGGATGAGCGGGCCTATCCTGTCTTTGCGGACGCCATGGACGCGGAATACCTGAAACCTTTGGATGCACTCCAGGATTTCGATACGGAATATCTGGACTACAAAATGGCCGTGGGAACCGTGGATTCCATGGAAGAAGCTTTGGCCCATATCGAGGCCCATTCCCTCAAGCATACGGAGGCCATTTACACCACCAACTCCGAAAAAGCCGAGCGGTTCATGCGCAGCGTGGATGCGGCCTGTGTGATGCACAACGTTTCAACGCAGTTCGTGGATGGCGCGGAGTTCGGCCTCGGTGCGGAAATCGGAATCAGCACCCAGAAACTGCATGTGCGAGGGCCTTTTGCCCTGGAAGGCTTGACAGGAATGAAATGGGAAATCAGGGGAGATGGCCAGACCCGGCCGTGATTCCATCATAGAAGGAAAATTCGGGTTGACTGACCCCTCACGGCGGCGGAGCGGAGTTCCGTAGCAATACATAGCGCCGCTCTCCGCGCGGGTAGGTTCCTGGTCCGCCGCCGATAATACGCCATGCTGGAAATTGACTACAGCCTATTTCCACTCTCCGAGGAGGAGCACGAGCAGATTTCTGCCCGGGCGGAAAGCCTTGCGCGCCGTGGAAAGGCGCCGCCGCTCTCGCCTGCCTCCTACGGCAGGGTGGTGGTTATCAATCCATACGAGGGGCACACGCTTCACCACGTTCCCGACGATTTGCGCAGGCCGCTCCGCCGGGCCATGCTGCCGGTCTATAAGGCAAGCAAGGCGCTCACCGGCGGCCAGCTCGTAAAGGACATTCTTGAATCGACCGAGGAGCAGGTTTATCAGGTCGTTTTTGAGCTGTACTCCAAATTTCCCCACGCATTGTCATTTCTGCGCGAGATTTCGCGCGTCAAGAAAAAGTATCCTCAGTGCCGGCTGCTCATGCACGGGGAGATGGTGCGTTTTCAGGAGTTGCTCAAGGAGATCCTCAGCGAGAACGGTGCCAGTTGCGATCTGCTATTCGATCATTTCGAAGGTGCGATATCCCTGCGCAGTGTAGACCAGATTGAAAACGTGCTGGCCGAGTTGCCCCGCTATCCCACTGTTTCCAAACCTTTTTTCTCGCATTTGCACATCAGTCAGGGAGACAAGGGGCAGAACTACAGCTTTGAGGAATTGCGGCACTTGTACCGCCAATTCGGCGTAGGCCACATCGAGGAGTTGGACATCTCCGGAAAGCTCCGGCAGAAGCTAATCATCCTGGACATACCCTTGTCCGCCATCAAGTTTCTGCGCATTGCGCCTGGGCGTGGCGACGGTATCTCCGCCATTAATCTGGACGGCCGGAAGGTTCTTCCCTCCGAGATCGCGGCGATGGGGCTGCTGGACAAGGATATTCCCATCAGCTACGTCAAATCGGTGTATCGCAAGACCCAGGGAAAGGCAGAAGAGCAGATTTTGCTGGATCGCGTGCGCGCGCTCCGGATCAACTGCATAGAGGGGCATGTCTCGTTCTTATGGAAACCCACTGCGAGGTATATCCCGCTCTATGAAGTCAAGGGCATGCGCGTGCAGCTGGGGAAATCCAGCGCGGGCAATGGCGGGGAGGCCGTCCTCAATCCGCCGCCGGACAATGAAGTGCTGACTATCGAAAATGCAGTGATCACCGAGCAGGGACAACCGAGGTTTGGTGATATCCGCGCAGAAATCCGGCAGCGATTCCTAGAGAATGTATTTCAAGAGAATCTGGAGCGGCAGGTCAAGTTGCAGCGCTATGTTTCCAGCCTGAAGATCGCGTGCCTGGGGCCCATGGCCGCACAAACCATTCGGCTGCTGCGTCCCTATGGATTGGGCCAGTTTATTCCTCAGGAATCTCTGTACTACCTATGCGATTCCGTCGAGCAAATACCGGACTATTATCGCTCCGACGAAAGGGTGGAGCGCCTCTACGACGAGATTGTTGGGAATATCAAGGATTTGTTCGGGTTCGCGGATTCGGGAGAGATACAACCTGACCTGATCAATCACCGGCTGCCGGTCATTCAGGAATGGGCGCGGGGCGAGGTCCCTCTCGCCAGAGAAGTAACCGCGGAGCAACTGGACGTCATCTATAAGGAAATGAAAATCTATCTGTCCTTCGTGGAAAACGAATTCCGCAGAATTAAAGCGAATGACGAGACGGATAAGGCAGTGTTCGGAACGGTGGAGCGGTGCCAGGCAACCTTGCTGCAGGTTGGGCAATTGGCCAATCTGATAGGTGGCCGGTATGGAAAGCTGCCGGACCGCCAGTCATTCCCGGATTTTGTATTTTTCAGTTCCGACAAGGATACCCTGGAAAACCGCCGATCGTATTATCTGCCCGGCCTTGCGTTTTCCGGCGTGTTTGGCGGAGACGAGATCCAGGAAATGTTTCGCTCAAACGATTTTGAATTCAGCGTGTTTCTCGAAGAACAACTGGCCCTGGCCGACTACGTCAAGTCGCAGGACTATGATGGCCAGTACGAGGCGGGTTTTTACGGCCATTACTTCGAGGGCAAGGCGGCCGAGGCCGAGAAGGAGCTTGAGAAGTTCCAGCAAACCGCGGAAAGCGTGAAGGACCCCTCGACCGATCAGTACCGGGAAGAGGTGGAACGGATGGCCGAGCACCATCGCGCCGAAGTGGAGGCCTATCGCAAGGACCGGGAGCGGCAGGTCGAAATACTGAATAGGCGGGAGTCCAACTATTTTGCGGCCTTGGGCGCGGTGAACGCTTATCTGGGTGACGTGGAATTCTCCTCGGAGCAGCCGGAATCGGGGGAAGACTACATCCGTGCCCTGGATCAGCAACTAATTGATAAGTCCAAGGAACTGCTTGGTGAATTCAAAGAACTGGTCAGAATCAGTGCGGAAAGCACAAATTTGCTCGTGCAAGAGAAAAAGGAATCGCTCACTGCTTACCTGCTGGCCTTTTCGAAGGCGCAGAAGGCGCTCTACTCAAACATGAAGGCGGATTATGGAGTTGTATTGGAAGAACTCTACCGGGCCGGTCTTCCGGAAATGTTGGACAAGCTGACCATCATTGCCCGCATATCCGATGATGAACTGGAAGCTGCCGAGAGTAATCTGCGCAGGCGCACAAATGCACTCAAATCGGAAATGACCGAAATCGCGGATAAAGTGAACCGCAACGTCAAGAAGAACCAGCAGACCATGGTGGCCATTCGGGAGGCTACGCGTCGGCTGGTGGCTTCCATTTCGAGCCCCGTGGAGGAGAAATTAAGCGAGGACGATCCCGCGGCGGTGGTAGCAAAACTGAAGGAGCGGCTCGAATTTGTCAAACGGGAAACCTTGAAAATTATCGCCGCTGCGGAGGCCAGCTACGAGACGGTGCAGGGGATTAAATCTCAACAGCGCAGCAGGTGCGAAAAGACCGTGGCCCTGCATATCGGCGATAACGAGCAGGCCATGATCGAAGCCCGCAAGGGAGGCTCACGCCTGGAGAGATTTATGGCGAAGAAGGTGGAGAAGCCGCTCCTGCCTGCGCTGGCTTTCGGGGACCGCAATTCGGCCGGCGGTTTATCGGAACAGGCGAGAATTGAAATTGCCGCGTGGCGCGAGGAAGGGGATATGCTGCGCGAATTTAGCGGGCGGGCGCTGAACTTGGAGGACATCGGCAAGGAACTGGAAACCTATCAGGAGTTTGAGAAAGTGTCGCGCGGCTTCCGGCGCGCGGTGCGGGAAAAGACCGTTACCCAGCAGGCAACGGCCAGGATCAACGAGCGCCTGGAGCAATTGGAACAGGAAAGGGAAAACATCGACCAGTTCGTGCAAGAGTGTATGCTGCCAGCCCATGCCAACTATGCGGAGCGGGTGCATATTCCCAACTTGCGCAAGCGAATCGCCTATTTCCGGCAAACCCTCACATTCGTGCAGGCGTTGCAGGGGATATCCTTCTCTGACTTGCAGCGGAAATTTTTGGACCGGGCCATTTTCAGGCGCTTTTATGCCACCCAGTTCCGCACGGGCGCCCATTTTGGTCTGAATTCCGAATTGCCCATCTTCTCCAGACTGAGCAATATTACCGACGCGTTGTCGCTGTTTCACAGAAACCTGCTCACGACCCTGAGGGGATTTGGATACGACTCCAATGAGTTGACGCTGACCAGGCTTCCCGCGGAGCGGCCCGCCGGCGTCATACAATTCATTGAACAGCAAAAGCAGGCTTCGCCCGAACAGCGGCTGACTTATCTCATCCTCCCAGGCACCTTATCGCTTTCCCAAGCCCTCGAAATCATCCACCACAAGGAGGACTTGTACAACGGCCTGCCTCAGTTGGTGCTCATCTACGTCAGCAAATTCGACGCGGCCCTGCTCCACGAGAATCCAATCTTGCGCGAGCGCTATTTTGACGCGATGAAGCATAACATCATCGTCAATATCGACGACGAGCACGTGATTGACAATCCAAAGACCATCGCCGATTTCCTGATCGAGCAAACCCTGGGCTGTTGCCATGACATCAACGAGGATATGGCAACATCCATGGATATCGATAAAGCGCGAGGCGGCGTGGCGTGAACGTCCTGCTCAGTTCCTGTGTGCACTGGTGGAATGCCGAAGCGGCCTATGCGGCAGTGCTCGCGGAGCAGTTGCTCGCCGCGGGCCATCGCGTAACCGTATGGACCCAGGCGGGGACACACAATGCACGGGAATTGGAGCGGCGCGGGCTGCCCATTGAGACAAGTATCCCCGTGCCCGGGGGAAATCTGTTGGGGTGGCGGAGCACCCTGGCCGGATTGGCGGCCTTGCAGGCACGGCAAGGCACAGAAATTGTGAATGTGTTCCGCTCCGCCGAGTTTCCCTTTCACCTTTGGGCGGCGCGCCATGAAAGAGGGCCGCGTGTGGTGCGCACGCGAGGCACCGCCCGGCCCATCAGGAGCGGCTGGATTAACCGGAAGATGCACCGCGACTGGTGTGGCGGGCTGATCGCATCCTCCGAGGCCGTGCGCAGGCAGATGGGGTCTGCCCTCGATTTGCCCGAGGAACGGATCCGCACGATTTACTACCCGATCGATCTACCCGATCCTGGGCAACTCACGCGGTGTGAAACAGCCCGACTGGATTTTCTGGAGGAACTGGGGATACGGGATCCCAGCCTATTGTTGGGAATCGTAGGCCGGCTATACCCGGAGAAGGGCCACGCCCGCCTGCTCGCGGCCTTGGAAAAAATCGTGCCTGCCTTCCCCAACGTGCTGTTGTTGATCCTCGCGAAATCCGCACCGGGGGAAGATCCTGAACGGCCGGCCCTGGAAAAACAAGTGCGAGAATTAGGGCTGGAAAATCACGTGCGATTCATTGGGTTCAGGGAGGATATCCGGCAACTGATGAGTTGGTTCGACATTGGTGTAATCCCTTCCCTGGACTCCGAAGTAAACTGCCGGGTAGCAGTGGAATTATTCTCGGTGGGCACGCCCGTAGTGGCGTTTCCCACCGGCGCTTTGCCGGAGGTGGTGGAACATGAATTGAGCGGGCTCGTAACCGCCACCCACAGCGAGGAAGACTTGAGCGAAGCGTTGATGCGCCTCGGCGCAGATGCCGATCTGCGCAAGCGCCTTGGACAGAGTGCCCGCGTCCAGGCGGAGCGGCGCTTTTCCCCCAAGGGCTTTCTGGAGGATACCTTGCAGGTGTTCGAAGCTGCGTTGCAGGGAACACCATAACCGGATCGATGCGGCGCGGGGATTGCAGGTAGTTTTGAGGATGAGATGTGCCCATGAGATTACGCGCGGGAGATATCAACCGGGATGAGCATGACTGCCACTAGAAAATATCCGGACGGTAGGACCAGCGTCGTGGGAAGGCGGTGCATGCTGCCACTGCTGACCGCTGCTTGCCTGCTGCTCCTTGCCGGCGAGAGTCTGGCGCAACTTAGGGATGAGTCCACCATTTCCACGGAGGGAACCCAGTTCGTCAAGCCGGAACCGCCGCCCCGGCCCGCACCGCCCGTACCTCCTGCCCGGCCCCGTACCGCCGCCCCACGCGCTCCGGAACCTCCTGTGGTCAAGCGCCCTCCGCGCCGCGCCGCGCCGCCCCCGCGCTATCCCTCGGTGGTATTTTTGCTCGACACTTCGGATTCCATGCTGAACAAAGTTCCAGGCAAGGGAACCACTCGGCTGGACGAGGCCAAATCCGCTTTGAGCCGCGTGGTGCAAAGCATGTCCCGGGTCACGAGAATGCAGTTGTGGACTTTCAACACGCGCAGGAAGCCGGTAACCATCGGTGGCGCGCCTCCCGGCAGTTTTATCGCCGTGGGGCGGCCGGGTCTGCGCGAGCAGCTCGCCCGCAAAATTCAGGGCATCCGCACCGCCGGCGGCACCAACCTCTATCAGGCCATCATCCGTACCCTGGATATTTTCGGAGCCCCCGCCGATCAGCCGCTTTATCGCTCGGGCCAGCGCTTTCCAGTGCTGGTGGTGATCTCCGATGGCGAAGACGGCGGCAAGACCGGGCACACACTGGAATCCGTGCTGGCCGCCCGGCGGCGTTATCCCCTGGTGACCATCAACACCATCGGATTTCACATCTCCGGTGATGAAAAGTCGTACCAGCGATTGTGCCGCATCAGCACCAACCCCCAGGGATGTGCTACGGCGGACAATCAACAGCAGTTGCAAAAAATTCTGGAGAGCTTCTACCAGCCGCGCGGATAAGGCGGCTGGGTGTGAAGTAATAGGGGTTGCGGGCGGGCCGGGGGCTTAGGACCGATCCAGCAGTTGCTGAATCAACTCATCAACAGCGTCGGCACGTCCGGTGCCGGCGTGCATTTCCCCGTTGATACGGCGCACGATGTTTCCCTGCTTGTCCACGAGGTAAAAGGCGGGCCAATAGGAATTGTCCAGGGCGTTCCAGTACGCATAGTCGTTGTCCATCATGACCGGATGCTTGATTTTGTAGCGTTTGACCGCCGCTTCCACTCGGCTGCGCGCCTTTTCGAAACTAAATTCCGGCGTGTGGATACCAATTACCTGAAGACCCTTACTCGCATATTTGTCCTCGATTCCCTGGACCCAGGGGAAGCTGCGAATGCAGTTAATTCACACGCTGGTCCAGATTTCAAGCAACACCACCTTGCCCCTCAGATCCGATTTCTTGAGGGGCGCGGAGTTGATCCAGAATTCCGCGGAGGAAGTGGTGAACTCCGGCATCGTCCCGGCCGCCTGCGCCTGATTGGTGCGAAAGGACGGACCCCACAATAATGCTCCCGCCGCCAGCAGCATCAACCCGGCGGCAATCCAGAATCTTGGCATTGTAATGATTGAACTCTCCCTCATAATGGACGCTCCACGCTTCTCAGACTGTGAGTATGGGCAGTGGCCCCTGATTGCGGCAAGAGAAAAGGACCGCCCAGCTTAGAGTATGGAAGAATCCATTGGGTTCGCGTCAATCGCTGGAAGTTTCATGCCTATCCTGCTTCCACTTCCCACGCCCTGGTTTGCCCCTCTGGCTTGCCGGTGTATTCCCGGAGAAAGGCATCAAGCGCTTCCCGCTGCATGCCCAGGGCCTCCCCCAACAGCAGCGCCGCCTCGACGGCGTACAGGGCGCTTGCGCCCACCAACTCCCCGCCGAGCATGTAACTGTCCTTTTCCCCCTTGAATTGATAGCCGCCCGGCACTTGCCGCAGGCGCGACCCGGAGAAGGTGAGGGGCGGTGGATCCCGTTCGGCGGCCAGGGGCACCAACAACCCGTCATCCCCGCTCAGCAACAGCCGGCCAGGGGGCACAGCACGGCACAGCCCGGCAACCTCTTCCTGGATAACCGCAAGTTCTCCCGGATCGTCCTCACTATCGAGTGTCAGGTTGGTCACGATGGCCCAGTCCGGCTTGGCCGTTCTCAACAGTTCCGCCATGTCGCCCCGCTGCCGTGCTCCAAATTCCAGCACAAGCATTTCAAGCGGCTCACGGGAAAACAGGGCGCGCAAGGTTGCGGCGGTGAGGGTGCCCAGCACGGCCTTCCAGTCACGCGGATCGATTTCCAGGCCCAGCACCGCCAAGGGCAGGCCGATTTCCGTATTGTAGGAGCGGGGATTGGCCCGTACGGCGTAGCGGCGTTCCAGCAAGCCGGTAAGGGTGCGCTTGAACACGGTCTTTCCGCGATTGCCCGCGATGGCAACCACCCGCGGCTTGCGCCGCCACAGATAGAACCGCGCCAGCAGGCTCAGATACCCTATGGCCAAGCCGCGCGTACGCCGGCGAAACACTCCTCTCCTCGGCCGCGGAGCGGCCTGGGCGGCGGGAAAGGGATAGACCGCGCCGCTGCCATCCCTCCCGAAATAGCCTCTCATGCGCCGAAATGCTTCCTCGATGTCCCCTTCCTCCCGGCCGAAAGACATGCGCAGATGGGACTCTCCGGTTGGACCGAAGGCGCTGCCAGGTACCACCGCCACCCGCGCCCGCTCCAGCATGTCCAGGGCCAGGCGGCGCGAGTCCGCGCTGAAAGGTACCGGGTCCTTAACCCGGGGGAATACGAAATACGCCCCATTGGGTTTCTGATAATCGAAGATATGCGACAGCTCGTCCAGATGCTGCAGGGTCAAGTCCCGCCGACGCCGGTAGGCCGCCTTGAACTCCGCAATTGCTTCTCCGCCATAGGCCAGGGCCGCCACCGCCGCGTGTTGGGAGATCACCGGCGCACAGGTCACCAGCGCGTCGTGCACCTTTAAAATTTCCGCCACGGCCTCCCGTGATGAGTGCAGGTAACCCACCCGCCATCCGGTCATGGCATAGGCTTTGGATAGGGAGTAAATCCGCACCACCCGCTCCCGGAAAGCCTCCACCTGGGCCGGGCTGAAATAGGGCTCCTCGTTGAAAATGAAATCCTTGTACACCTCGTCGGTGATGATCATCAGGTCGTGGGTTTCGGCCAGTTCCATCATGCGCAGCGACTGCGCCCGGGAGTAGATGGTGCCCGTCGGATTGTTGGGATTGCAGTAGAAAATCGCGGCGGTGCGCGGCGTGATCAGGCGGGCGATAGATTCCACATCCAGGTCGAAATTCCGCTCCTCGTCCAAAGCGGCGAACTTGGGCACGCAGCCCGCCATGCGGATCACCTGCTGGTAGGAGGCATAACAGGGAGAGGGCAGAATCACCTCGTCGCCGGGCTCGGTGAGGGCGAGCAAGGTAGCGGAAATGGCCTCGATGGAACCCGCGGTGACCAGAATCTCGCCCTCCGGGTCGTAGCGCATGCCCTCTCCCAGCAGGGATTCCGCCACCAGTTCCCGCAGCTCGGGCAGGCCGGGGGCCAGGGAATATCTGGCGGTCTCCCCCTGGTCCAACTTTTCCTTTACATACTCCTTGATGACCTCCGGCGTATCAAAGCTGGGGATGCCCTGGGCGAGGGAAACCGCGCCGGGCACCCGTGCCGCGGCGAGTTCGATTTCCTTGATGGGAGACAGCTCGATCTGGCTGGATCGGCGAAAGCGCATGATGGCTTGACGGTGATTGCGCAGGCTGCGGCGTTGGTTCCGGCTTCGCCACGGTACTGCGTTTGCAACGAAATTGAATGCGGCGCGTGGCGCGTATTCCTATTTCTAATCCCTGACACCCCAAATGGAAAGCCCGAATGACCACGCATCCTTAGGCCCTGTCCGTGGAATTATCCGCGTGCGGCCGGGCCAGGTCGTGCAGATTGAAGTAATTGACCATGAAATGGAGCAATAAGGCAGGCCAGAGGGAGCCAAACCAATCCGTCAGCAGACCCATCGACACCCCCAGTACCAGGGCGAATCCGGTCCAGGGGAGAAGCCACCGGCGGTAAGGAAAATGGAAGAAGCCGAACAGCAATGCCGTGGGCCACAGCCCCAGCCGGGGGTGCAGCACTCCCCGGAACAGGATCTCCTCGCCGAAGGCGGACAGCAGGGACAACAACAGAATCTCTCGGGAGGTCAGCGTGCCCAGCACCGTCCGGAACTCTTCATGCAGGCGCATCCCCCAGCCGGTATGCCGTGAGCTCCAGCGGCTCAGCGCCACCACCCCAGCGGACCCGCCGCAGGCCACGGTAAGGCCGAAGGCCAGGCGCGTCCAATCATCTACTCTCAGCAGCCCCGGCGCACGCAGGAAAAACAAACCCGCCAGCATGGGCGTATAAAAAATGGCGGCAATCAGCAACAATCGGTGCGGAAAAGGCCCGTCGCTCATAATTCACGCGTGATAAAATTGCCGGGTTCTTGCATGGCTGGCTGATCAGATTGGGGCGCATGGGTGCCCGCAACATTCCGCCAGGCGGATAATAATGGGTCAATCATGCCTATGGGTTGTTCTTGATTCGCTCCAGGGCGCTTGATAAATTGAAGGTTGGGCGGAATCCTGGAACTGTTCCCGCCGGGACCTGAAGCTATGGATCTTCCAGGGCAGGGCGGCGGCATCATGAGCGGCGGAGAACTTGTATTTCGAGCACAGCAAAACCGCGGTGACATGAAAGAAACCACTGGAAACAAGCGACCTGGCCGTAATGATCCCTGCTGGTGCGACAGCGGACGTAAGTACAAGAAGTGTCACATGATGGCCGACAAGCGGGAAAAACCACCTGCTTGGGGTATGGGCCATGTGGGCGACACCAGCGGCCACCACGTCAATACAAGCCTAATCAAATCCAAAGCGCAAATTGAGGGCATCCGTAAGGCGGGACGCCTGAACAAGCGCATCCTGGACATGCTCGAAGAGCGAATTCGGGAGGGAGTGACCACCATCCAGATCGACCAATGGGTACACGAGTTAACCGTCGCCAATAATGGCGTGCCCGCCCCGCTCAATTACAAGCAGTTTCCCAAATCGGTCTGCACCTCCGTGAACGAGGTGGTCTGCCATGGCATTCCGGAAAAGCGGAAGTTGCTGTCCGGTGACATCATGAATGTGGACGTAACCTCTATTCTCCAGGGTTACTACGGCGACTCGAGCCGCATGTTCATGATCGGCGAAGTCAGTCCCGAAGCGCGGAAGCTGGTGCAGGTGACAAAGGAATGCCTTGAAATCGGGATTGCCCAGGTCAAGCCGGGAGGGTTCGTGGGCGATATCGGGAGCGCAATTCAGGATTACGCGGAGCAGCGTGGGTACTCCGTCGTGCGGGACTTTGTCGGGCACGGCACCGGGCTGCGTTTTCACGAGGATCCCCAGATTCCCCACTTCGGCCAAAAAGGCAAGGGACACCCTTTTCTTCCGGGTATGGTCTTTACCATCGAGCCGATGATCAACGCCGGTCACTATGCCACTACTATTCTCAAGGATGGCTGGACGGCGGTGACCCGGGACGGCTCCCTTTCCGCCCAATGGGAGCATACCTTGGCCGTGACCAGCGACGGCGTGGACGTGCTCACCGCGTAGGAAACCGCTCTTCTTCCCAAGCGGTGGCCGGCTCTCTGCACCGCCGAGGACTAAATTCCAAAGCAATTCTTGCTGGAACATTCCAGGCAATATTTACGGGTTCCCCGCGCTTGTCAGCCCCAAGACTGGCCTCTGGGGCGAGGCCATGGGAAGCCGCCCTTATTTAGGAATTTCCCGCGCGCACTGCACCGCGAGGTCAAAATAACTCTGTGCGGTGTGGGCCAGTTCGCTGCGCACCTCATCGGAAATTTCTTCCGAGGCCTGGGATTCGCTGAAGATAAGACCGCTGCGCATGGCTTGCAGGGTGCGGTAGGGGGGCAACATGGTTGTGATCTCCCGGTCCCGGGATGCACTGACGTAACGCTTCACGAATAATTCGGTCTGCTCCGTGGCTTCGTGCCGGGCCAGCTCATTAAGGAATGTCGCCAGGTCGTTCGCGGCGTCCAGCACCCGGAATTTCTTGGAGCCGCTCAGTGGAGACACGGCAAATACATCCTTGCCTTTGATGTACACGTGCTCGGGAACGAAAGCTCCATGGCATTCCAGTACCCGTCCCTTCTTTTGCCGCCGCAAGAATAGCTTGCGGTGGTCCTCCACGAATTTGAAAACGGGCCGTGTCACCGCGTCCAACACCGGCGGGGACACCGTAATGTTCACGTACTTTTTGACCTGGTAGAGCACTTCCTCCGTCAGATCACGAAAATTTTCCGGCCGTCCCGCGCCTGGTGCGATCTCCTCCTGGGGGCTTTCCCGGTGGCATTGCGCCAGGTAGCGGGCCAGTCTGCCAACCATCGCGGAGTTAAACTTTCCCTGAGGGATTTGCTTGTGCAGCCAGTAGTGGTCGGAAAGCTGGATCAGACGGAGCGCATAATCCACTACCTCTCCCTCACCATGGAGAGCATAGCCGCCCGCCGATTTTACAATGGGAACGACATCCAGGTAGATTTCCGGCGCCCAGCGCCTGCCCAGGGCCAGTGTTTCGCGTGCATACACCTCCCGCAACGCGATGGAGGAACTCGTCGGACCGGCTTTGCGCACTACGTAGGCAAACTCCCCCGTCCTGTAGATATATGAATTCCGGGTTTCTTCAAATTTAATACGGCGGCTCGCCGAAGGATAACTGGCCTCGTTGAGGAGTGCCCGGTGATATTCGGGATAAGTGGCGGTGGCCATTATTTTTCCCCCGGTCAGGACATTCACACACAGTGCTATTGCCCACGAGCGTGCCTGAAAACTCTCCGCGGCTATAGCTCATCCATCCATGGGAAAAGTCAAATCGTTTCCCATGGCGAGCACCCGATCCAAAAAAGAATATGGTATGTTTCGGTTGAGTTTCCGCCGCCGTTGCCAATTAGTACGGAGCGAAATTCCGCAGACGCCGTTCTGGAGGCTCGTCTTCCATCAAGACCGGCTAATTATTACATGGGATGCGGGAAAAAAGACAGGGCAAACGGGCCAGGGTATAACCTGCGGCCGCACGCCATAACATCCGGCGTGGGAACCGTGGACGCAACAGGGGAGAGAGCATTGATGGGTGCAGGCACCCTCATTATTGGCGCGGGCGTTGTAGGTCTGGGCATTGGCTGGAAACTGGCGCAGGCCGGGGAACAGGTGATTATCCTGGAGCGCGGATTGGCGGGCCGGGAAGCCTCCTGGGCCGCCGCCGGCATGCTCTGCCCGGCCAACGAGGCCCATTACCAACAGGACAGCAACCTGGAACTGGCCCAGGAATGCATGCGCCTCTATCCCGAGTTCGTGCAGGAACTGGAGGCCTGCTCCGGAATGAATGTGGATTACCGCACGGAAGGCACCCTCACCGTCGCGCTCAACGCGGACGATGCCGCCGCGGTGAAAGTGTTTTTTGAGTATCAACTGGAAAAAGGGCTACCCGTCAGATGGCTTTCCGGGGACGAGGCGCGGGAGATGGAGCCACAGCTTTCCAATTTTGTCAGCGCGGGCATTTCCTGTCCCATGGATCATCAAATCGACAACCGCAAAATGATGGAAGCCCTCAAACGGGCATTTCTGAAGGCCGGTGGGGAACTCCATGAGCAAACAGAGGTCACCCACGTGCGTTGCGATGGTGGAAAGTACCGGGGGGTGATGGCCGGTGAACGGGAATGGCTGAGCGAGCGTTTGGTGCTGGCCGCGGGCAGTTGGTCCGGGTTGGTTTCCGGCATTCCGGAGCACGCCCGGCCTCCCGTGCGCCCGGTAAAGGGGCAAATGTTTTCCCTGCGCGCCCCATTTCCCGGCTTTATTACCCGGGTCATCCGCGCCCCGGATATTTATATTTCCCCCAAAAGTGACGGGCGGATCGTGTTCGGCGCAACGGTGGAGGAAATGGGCTTCGACGCCGGCCTTACCGCAGGTGGGCTGTATTCCCTGCTCAAGGGTGCATGGGAAACCGTCCCCGGCACTTACGATCTGCCCATCGATGAAATGTGGTCCGGCTTCCGCCCCAGCAGCAGGGACAATACGCCGTTGATGGGCGCCTCGCGAGTGGAAGGTTTATTCATCGCCACTGGGCATCACCGCCACGGCATCCTGTTCGCACCGGCCACCGCAATCCACATGAGCCGCCTTATCCTGGAAGGTGAGCCGCCGCAATCCCTGCTGCCCTTCGATCCTTCGCGCTTCACGGTCTGACCGTCCCCCGCCTGATGGGTTCGAGTCCCCGCTAAAGTTATTCCCGCACCCGCCGATAAGTATAGCAAGCCAGGGATATTTCCCGGCATGTTCGATGTACACCCGTACGTATCTCCTTCGTAAAGGAGCAAAAACCAGATGGGTACAGTCCATCGAACATGAATGCCGGGAAATTCCCCCTCGGCTTTCACTTCATCCGTGAATCCCCAGGACACGAGCCAATTTTTTCAGGGAAGAAATTGATGGATATGGAAAAAACCAAACAACAAATTCAAACTGAAATTGAACAGGCAAGACACGTGTTTTATGCCACGGGCCACCGCATCCGCCGGCTTGCGCCCGCGGATGCGGCAAGGTTGCAAAACGCCAAGCCCCGCAAGCAGCGTTTTAAGATGTTCGCCTAACTGTAGGTAATGGGCGGGGCACCTCCCCGCCTGCTCCCCATGTCATCCTCGCCACGTTCCCCAGCCGCACCATTTTCTCCCAATTTGCTTCGCGCCTGAATACGCCCGTTACGCAGCATTGGGGAACTACCCATTCCGATCCGTGGTCAATCCCTTATTCGCCCACCACTTTTGCGCGCTTCTGTTCAAGACCCTTGGGGCGGATATCGAATCCCGCACCCGGATAAGCCACCCACTGCTCCGGCGGGGTGGGATCGGTCACTTCCGGCCAATGACCGGGTTGGGGCTCGCTTCCTTCCAATGCCACCTCAGTGGGCCCTTGATCAGCCAATATTGGCGGCTTGACGATCTCCAAAACCTGCCAGGTCAATTCCAGGGGGATATTGTTGGGGTCGAAGAAATAAATCGACCAGCCGAACCCATGATCCACGGCTCCGCTGACTGGATATCCCGCGGCTTCCAGCTTGTCCTTGAGTTGAAATAAGTCCGCTTTGGTATTCACTCCGATGGACACGTGATCAAATCCCAGCGGCGCGGAAGTGGGCGTACCGTGGTTTTTGATTTCCATGGGTGTGGCCTGACTGTAGGAGAAGAAGGCAATGGAATCGGACGGAGTAATCTGAAAGAAATAGTGCTTGAACTCGCCGTTTCCTACCCCCGCCACCAGGGGCAGTCCCAGCAAGTCCCGGTAAAAGCGGATGGTCTTGTTCATATCGTTGGTGATGAATGCCAGATGGTTGATTCCGTTGTACATGGCCGATCTCCAGGGGTGAGTGGGCTCTCGATCGCGCATGACGCGCGCCGTGACCCGGCACGAATGGCAATCCGCGCAGGCGGTAAATATGCCCCGCGGGAACGTATATTCCTTATGATATATTAATTTAACATTAAAACACAAGAATTTTCACATCGCAGGTAATTTTCCCGTTTTGCTCTCCCGTCCCATGTGCTAAAGCAGTTTTTTGCGCAACGTCATCCGGCTCAATTTAATTTGCAATCGTTGCTGGAACATTTCTAGAGGTGTCCCATGTCTGTAATTCCCGTGGCCGCCGCCTTGAGCGGAACTGACGAGCTTATTCAGGAAGCTGAAAAATCCCTGATGTACGTAGTAACCCGGCCCGGCAATGTGATGGTGGCGGGCAAGGGCAGCTACATTTGGGATGCGGATGGGCGCAAATTCCTGGACTGCATCCAGGGTTGGGCGGTGAACGCCCTGGGGCATTGTCCGCCGGTGCTTACCAGAGCCCTCATCAAGCAGGCCAAGCAACTGATCAATGGCAGCCCGTCCCTGTACAACGAGCCCATGATCCAACTGGCCAAGCTGCTCACGGACCATTCCTGCCTGGACAAGGTGTTCTTCGCGAATAGTGGCGCGGAGGCCAACGAGGGCGCGGTCAAGCTAGCGCGCAAGTATGGCGCCCTGCGCCGGGCGGGGGCCCATGAGATCATCACCACTTGGCACAGCTTCCATGGACGCACCCTGTCCATGATGTCCGCCTCGGGCAAGCAACCCTGGGACAACCTGTTCGAGCCCAAGGTGCCCGGCTTTATCCGTGTGCCCTTCAACGATCTCAACGCCGTGCGCAACGCCATCACTCCAAAGACCTGCGCGATCATGCTGGAACCGGTGCAGGGGGAGGGCGGGGTGCACGTGGCCGGCAAAGCCTACATGCAGGGCCTGCGCAAGCTCTGCGACGAGACCGGGGTGCTGTTGATCCTGGACGAAATTCAAACCGGCATAGGGCGTACGGGAACCCTCTTTGCCTATGAGCAATACGGCGTCGAACCGGACATTATGACCCTGGGCAAGGGCATCGGCGGGGGGTTCCCGTTGTCCGCGCTGATGGCCAAGGACGAAGTCTGCGTGTTCGAGCAGGGGGATCAGGGAGGCACCTTCTGCGGCCAGCCCCTGGCCATGGTCGCCGGGCTGGCGGTGGTGGGGGAGGTCATTGCCAAGAACATCTCCGGCAGGGCCAAATCCCGCGGCCGCTACCTGGTGCGCCGCCTCAAGGCGCTGGGAGAGCAGTTCGGCTTTACGGAAGTGCGGGGCAAGGGACTGCTGGTGGCAGTGGAACTGCCCCAGGAAAAAGGCCCGGAGATTGTGCAGGAATGCTTCGACCAGGGTTTGCTCATCAACGCCCCCGGTCCCACCACCCTGCGCTTCATGCCCGCACTGAACATCTCCAACGCCCAGGTGGACGAGATGATGGACATCCTCTCAGCAGCGCTACGCAAGGTGCTGTAATCAGGGAAGGCTGGGTCTGTACCGCGGAAATCGGACGGCGTGAGTCGGCCGACGTGCTCCGGTACGCCAGGGATCGGACTATTGGGTCATCAGCTCGAAGCCGTAGAGCACAAGCTTGTCCACTTCATCCGGTTTGAAGCCGAGGCTCTTGCCGACCGCGGCCACCATCTCCTTTTCCTTCTTATCGAAATCCTTGTCGGACACCGCCACGCGGATAAGGTCGATGATCATGGACATGCCCATTTTGCGATCAATGCCCGGGGGGCTGCCAATGGGGGGCACGGTCTTGAACTGGACGAACTTCTTGAGCCGATCCACCACGTCCGGGTCGGGCACGAGCTGGATCACTTTCAGCAGAAAATCCATTTCGCTGCGGTCGATGTTCCCGTCGGCCAACACCATCCCCACTATCGCCGTCGCGAACCATTCCCGTGCTCGGGGATTGAGTTCGCTGACCTTGGTTTTAAAAGCGACGTCCATGGCCATGGGACACCTTGGGGATAGGGCAAGCGCCTTGCGGCAGCCTGCATTACTATTGCGAACTACCTTGCTTTAACGGGCCTGCATCAGAAGCGGTAGCCATAATCCTTAAAAAAAAGTGGCAAAATTTACAAGCAATATCGACGCTTCAACCCATTTCCGCTGAAACGGTGTGGCGCGGCCTGCTCTGCCGCAACGGGGCGCCGTCGTGATTTTTCTGCCCGGCTTAAGCCCGCTCGGGAACTTCGATCGGCAAGTCCTGCCGATCCCCCCACTCTTTCCATGAACCAATGAAATTCTGCACGTTGTCGTAGCCCAACAGCCGCAACGCCAGATAGGCATGGGAAGAGCGGTACCCGCCTTGTCAGAAGGGCACGATGGCCTTGTCGCGCGTGATTCCCGCGGACTCGAACAGTGCCGCCAGTTCCGCCGCCGGCTTGAATTTGCCCTCGTTGTCCAGGTAGTTGGTCCATTCCAGGTGAATGCCGCCGGGAATGGTGCCGCCCCGGGGGCCTCCCCGCGTGTTGCTGCCCAGCCACTCGTCGTCGGCGCGGGTGTCCAGCACCGCCAGATTCTCGTCGCCCAGCTTGGCGTTCAGGTCATCCGCGGAGATGAAAATCTCCTCGCGGGGGGTGATGGGCAGGGAGTGGGGCTTGGGCGCGCGCATTTCCTGTGTTGTCTCGAAACCCGCCGCCTTCCAGGCGCTGATGCCCCCGTCCAGCACGTGCACGTCCTTGTGGCCGAAATACTCCAGCAGCCAAAAGGCCCGCGCGGCGCGAATGCCCGATTCCGCTTCATAGGCCAGCACGGTGCGATCCATGCCCACGCCCCGCAGCCCCATCTGGGAGCGCATCATGTCAATGTATTCTCTCATCAACTCGGCTGTGGTCTGGGCCAGATGCACCCCGTACAGGTCGAAATGCGCCGCTCCGGGGATAATGCCGGTCATGATTTCGTGGGATGGCCGCATATCCAGTATCACCAGATTTTCGTCCCCCAGCCGTTCCTTTAATTGCTGAGGCGTCCAGATCAGTCCGGCGTTGGGAAAGCTCTCAAGAGCTGCCATCTGCCTCTCCTCTCAGAATTCGGGTTATCAAATCCACTATCAACCGCACGCCGGCTCCGCTTCCTCCCTTGGGAAATTGCGGATGGTCGCCGTCGCTCCATGCATAGCAATCCAAGTGCGCCCACGCAACGTCTCCGGCAAACTCCTTGAGGAACATGGCCGCGGTGATGGCTCCGCCCATTCCGTCGCTGGCGGCGTTAACCAGATCGGCCACGGAGCTGTCCAGTTTCCTGCGGTAAGGTTCCCACAATGGCAGCGGCCATACGTGGTCGCCGGAAGCCTCCCCGGCCGCCACCAGCGCGTCCCGCAGAGCGTTGTCGTTGCAGAACAGACCCATCAGTTCCTTGCCCAGGGCGATCCGGCAGGCACCGGTGAGGGTGGCGAAGTCGATCATGTAGCGGGGTTTGTAGGTAAGGGCCAGCGCGTAGGCATCGGCCAGCACCACCCTTCCTTCCGCGTCGGTGTTGGTAATTTCGATGGTCAGCCCCTGTTTGCTGCGCAGGATATCGCCGGGATGATAGGCTCGCGGCCCCACGGCGTTTTCGGCCAGCCCCAGCACCGTCACCAGATGCACCGGCAGACCCAGCCCAGCGATGGCCCGCAAGGCGCCCATCACGATCGCGGCGCCCCCCATATCCTTCTTCATCATGGCCATGCCGCTGCTGGATTTCAGGTCCAGCCCGCCCGTGTCGAAAACCACCCCCTTGCCCACCAACGCCACCGTGGGCCGGCGCCTGCCCCCCTTGCCATACTCCAGCACGGCCAGCGCGGGGGGATGTTCGGCGGCGCGGCCCACCGCGTGAATGGCCCCGTAGCCCTCCTTTAGCAGCCTGTCTCCCCGAATGGCCCGGTAGGATGCGCCGGTCAGGCGCCCCAGCTTGCGGGCTTCGGCCAGCATGAAATCCGTGTGGGCCACTCCGGCCGGATGATTAATGAGATCCCTGGTCAGGGCGACGCCCCCGCCCACCGCGCCGCCGTCCTTCACACCCTTGCGCAGCACGGGCAATTGCCCCTTGCCCACCACTTCCACCGTGCAGGATCCGGGGCTGTTGCCCCGGGTGCGGTAATCCATGAAGGCATATCCGGTCATGTGCAGCGCCTCGCTGGCCAGCCGCGCCGCCTCCTCTTCGGGCCAGGGCAGGCCGCTGGGCAGCAGCAGGGATATCCTGCCGGCGCCCGCCCCACGCAGTTCCTTGAAGCCGCGCGCAATGGCCGCCGCAAAGCGGGGGCGGGTCAACACGCCCGCCTCCCCCAGTCCGGTGAACAGCCACTGGGAATCCCCATGGGGCAGCAGCATGCTTTCTCCTTCCGCGCCCTTGAAGTTGCGCATTTTCGCCAGGGTTGCCGCCGCCGCCGCCACGGCTTTTCCAGCATGGGCGAAGTCCCATTCCGTAGGGCCGGCCGGACTGAACAGGGGTACCATGCGGTGGGGAAAGCCCGCCTTCCCGGTTGCTTTTACGCTTACATTCATACCTTGTTCGCTTTCTATGCTGGTGACTCGCCCCGGTATCCGGGTGGACGGGGACATGAATTTACCTGATTTATTTCAGCCCTGATCTTGCGGGTACGGATCGGGCACGTTGATCTCCATATAATATTCGGCTTTCGCCAAAGCTGAAAACCCATACCGCGCGTACAGTCTGTGGGCGTCGTAGGTGGCAAGATTCCACCTCCGCAATCCCTGCAGCCCGGGGTGGGCCATCACGCAGTCGAGCAGCCACTTGCCCAGCCCCAGCCCCTGGTGGCTCTGCAAGATAAATACGTCGCCCAGATAGCCGAAGGTGGCATAGTCGGTAATCACCCGCGCGAAACCAACCTGAGTCTGCCCCTCGAACACCCCGAAGCAGAGGGAGTTTTGCATGGATTTTTCCACCACGGCCAGAGGAATGCCCCTGGCCCAGTAGGACTCGGTCAAAAAGCCATGGATCGCCACGATATCCATTCTCGACCGCTCCGTCGTGATCAGGAAACCGTTCCGGCTGTCTTCCACGGCCAGCTCCTCACACCGATGGGTTGAAATCTCACGCTCGGCCTGGGAAGCTGTGCTTTTAACAGGACGCTCCCGCTGGCTGGATCTGCCCGTCAGGGCGTCCGTACAGTCTGCCCGATCCGTGGGCGGCGCCGCAATGGAGAATACCGGCGATGGACTTCGATACCGTAATTTCTGGGGGAACCATTGTGGATGGTTCCGGGCAACCCGCTTACCGGGGCGATGTGGGAATCCGGGATGGGAAGATTGCCGCCGTGGGCAAGGTGCGGGGCGCGGCCCGCGATACCATAGACGCCGCGGGCATGATGGTGGCTCCCGGATTCGTGGACGTGCATACCCACTACGATGCGCAGTTGTTCTGGGATCGCATGCTTACCATTTCTCCCTGGCATGGCGTCACCTCCGTGGTGATGGGCAACTGCGGGTTCACGGTGGCCCCCACGCGGCGGGAGCATCGGGAAATCATCATGCAGACCCTGGAAAAAGTGGAAGGCATGAGCATCGAGGTCCTGCGCGAAGGCCTGGGCGAAGACTGGGGATTCGAAACCTTCCCCGAGTACCTGGATGCCATCGAGCGCAAGGGCACGGCCATCAACGTGGCCGCCCTGGTCGGTCACACGGCGGTGCGCCTGAACGTGATGGGCGCGGAGGCCAGCGAGCGCGCGGCCAGCCAGGTCGAAATCGCGGCCATGCGGAAAATTGTGGCCGAAGCCCTCGCCGCGGGGGCGGTGGGCTTTTCCACGTCCGCCTCCAAAACCCATGTGGGGTTCAAGGGCAAACCAGTGCCCAGCCGCCTGGCGGAGTTCGCGGAAGTGCTCGAGCTGGCCGGCGCCATGACCGAAGCCAAGCGGGGAATCTTCCAGGCCACCATCGGCCCTGGGTTGTTTCTCGATGAGTTCGCCGAAATTTTCCGCACGGTCGGCCGGCCCGTTACCTGGACGGCCCTGCTGAGCGGCTTCATGGGACCGGGAGCGCACCGGGAGCAGCTGGAAAAGTCCCAGGCCCTGCGTGGCGAAGGTCTGGAGATTGTTCCCCAGGTGGCCTGCCGCCCTATCAATTTCGATTTTACCTTCAAGGAGCCTTTCCTGTTCGAGGCGATGAGCATGTTCAACCCTGTCTCGGCGGCGGACCTGGAAGGCAAGAAGCGCATTTACGCCGATCCGGAATTCCGGGAACGGTTCAGGTCACGCCTGGGCCCTGGCTCGCGCAGTGCCCTGGTGGGTTGGACGGACCGTGCCGTGATTTCCCACTACCCACCGCAGCCGGAACTGGAAGAGCGCGCCCTGGCCGATGTAGCCCGCGAACGCAACCTCGATGCACTGGACCTGGCCTTGGACTTCGCGCTGGAGACGGAGCTGGAGGCCCGCTTCAGGGTTCCCGTGGTGAATTACGACGAGGACGAGGTGGAGGAATTGTTGCGGGCGCCGGGAACCGTGGTGGCCCTATCCGATGCGGGGGCGCACGCCAGCCAGCTTTGCGATGCCTGTTACGCCACCCACCTGCTCGGCCACTGGGTGCGCGAAAAAGGCATATTCTCCGTGGAGGAGGCGGTGCATAAACTGACCGTCCTGCCTGCCCAGTTGTTCGGCATTTCCGACCGCGGCGCCCTGAGGGAGGGGCTGGCCGCCGATGTGGTGGTGTTCGATGCCCAGCGCGTGGGTGCCTGCGAGTTGCGCCGGGTGCACGATCTGCCCGCCAATGCCGACCGCCTGGTGGCTGACGCCACTGGAATAGAGCTGGTGATGGTGAACGGCACTCCGCTCAGGCGTGACAACCGGGACCTGCTCGATCCGGAGGGAGCGCTGCCCGGCCGTCTGTTGCGCCATGGCGCGGCCAACGGTGCGTAACGCGATGGCTGCGCGTGCTCGGGAATTGAAAAACCAGCGTAGTGCCGTCAGGAATTACGGTCTGGCGCCCCGTTTCAGCGCGGGCGTGGCATGCGCCGCTCCACGTTAGCCACGGAAGGGTCGATTTTTCCCGTCCACAGGGGAGAAATCAGATAAATCATCGTGATGGTCAGGGCGATTTCCCCGAACACAGGCGTGAATACACCCACCAGCCAGAGCGCAATGGTGCCCCACATAATGGCGGGGTGCCGCCCCATCAACCTGCCCATGTGCAGATACCGCACCGGATACAGGTTCATGACCACCGCGGCCAGTAACATGAAGCTGGCGGCGAAGATCACCATCGCCCCGGCGTAATGGGGGTAGACGCCGGATATGGAGTGCGCCATTTCGATCGCCCCCATGGTCATCATGGCCGCCGCGGGCACGGGCATGCCCTTGAAAAAACCGGGAATCGGCTTTTTGTCCAGGGAAAAATAAGTCAGCCGTGCCCCTCCGGCTAGAAAATACACCAGCGCCACCACGGCTGCCGGATGGCCCGGCGCCAACTCCGCGAAGATCAGATAATAGATGACCGCCGGGGCGACGCAAAAACTGATCAGATCGGAAATATCGTCCAGCAGCGCACCGAATGGTATGCGCGGCCGCTTGCTCTGGTCGGGCAGCGGTTCGGTCAGTCCCAGCCGGCGCGCCACGGTTCCGTCCAGCCGGTCGAAAAACGCCGCGGCGATCAAAATAAACAGAGCCTCCTTGACCCGTCCATAGCTGGCAAATATCATCGCCGTCACACCCAGCACGCCGTTCATCAAAGTGATGGTGTTGGGGAGCACGGAGAGGATGCGCCGCCGCAGCAACTCGTTATCTTCGCAAATGTCGTCCAGGGCGAGCATGCCGTATTTGCGGATGTAGGCGGTGATTGAGACGATATTGATGACCAGGAACAGAATTTCCAGCACGAACCACACCCGCAGGGGAAGCTGGTCCAACCAGCCCAAACCCCTGTAAAGCCAGTCCCACCCCTCCGCCGGAAGGTAGAAAGCATAGGCGTAGATCAGCACGGCCATGGGTGAGAAAACGAGAGTACGCAGCCGCGTCAACTCGTAAGATTCAACCATCTGCGCATCCCGTACAGCGAAGCTGCGCAGAAACTGGGCGATCTGGTCGCGCATCAGCACAAGCACACCGATGGCCAGCACGAACAGGGCGTGCAACAGTTCCGGGCGCGAGACCAGGGTGGGGTCCAGGCTTTCCAGCCGGTTGTATCGCCAGAGCATTCCCGCGCCCAACACCGGGAATATAATGGACAGCACCACCCGGTCCATCATCCGGTCCGCCAGGGGGCCCAGCCGGGAGTGGGGAATGTATCGCTCCGCGAACCAGCCGTCGATCCAGTCAAAGGCCATGGCCAGCGTTAAAAACAACATCCCCAGCAGATAGGCGAGCGGATTGTGGGTGAACATTACCCACAAGGCACAGGCAAAGGCTCCAAACACCAAGGGGGGCCGGCCAAAGGTGAGCACCGCCGCGACATTGGTGGGTAGTTTCTGGAAACGCTTCATGGGCCCCAACTGGGAATGCGGTAGGTTGGCCCGTCAAGCTGGTGTCTTCCCGCCGGCGCAATCCGCACCTGCATGGCGGGCGATGTGGCGGGCAAGCAAGCCTTCCGCGAATATGGCTGGTAATCGGATTCGTATTTCACGATCAAATTACATCTTTTGCGGCCCCGAGGCAATTGGCGATAGCCCGGACGGATCTACTCCTGCACCACTTCGATCAGCACGTTGAAGGGAGATTCGGGCGGTCCCTTGGGGTGCATGAAAAACACCGTGGTGCCCCGGGAGCCGGGGCGCGGCGCGGCGTCCAGAATCTGGAAGCCCTTTCCCTGCAGGTCATCAAACGCAGCCTGGATATCCCGCACGCGGAAGCCCACATGGTTCAGTCCGCCCTTTCCGCCATTGCGGTCGATGGCTTTCTGCACGGGGGACGCACCGCTCAGGGGCTCGATCAGCTGGATCAGGTTCGGGCTGCCGCCAATCTGCAAGAGGGCTTCGCGTACCTGATCATTCCCGCCGATGGTTTCCCGGTGAATTTCCTGAAATCCCAGCTTCGCGTATGCGGCCACTTGCTCGTCCAGGGCGCCCTGGGGCACTGCAATGGCGATGTGATCGATAAATAAAAAGCCGGGTAGTTCCTCAGCGATGCTGGAAAAGTCCGGCGAATTTTCTCCCACCATCTAGGAATCCTCAATGGGAATTAATTGCGGGCAGCCTCCGGGCTGCCCGCCGTCTTAGCGCAGGGTGACCCAGATTGCGCCTTTGCCTCCATGACGCGGGGGCGCCCAGGAAAATGATTTGGCGAAGCGCTTCCCGTTGCGCTCCAGCCAGCTATAAATTGCGTCCTGCAGGACGGGGCCTTGTTGCCCTGAGTTGAGGCCCTTGCCCGTAATGATCAGCACGTCCCGTAGTTTGCGGTGGTAGGAGGTGAGCAGAAAATTTTGCACCATGCGCACCGCTTCCTCCTGGGTCTTTCCGTGCAAATCCAACTCGTCGTCCGGCTCCCGGTTGGCGGGTGCCTGACGTGGCGGTGGCGCTTTCTTTGGGGGTTCCGGTGCGCCGGCGAACTTTTCCGCCGGGTCGAACGCGCCTTCCCGCAGCAATTGCTCCATTAACTCTGCGCCGTCCTCTTCCATGCGAAACACGGTGCCGCCGCCATGCGCGGCCGATTTGCCTGCCTGGGTCTTGCGCGCCCCCTTGAGGGCTGTTTCCGTGGTGCTTTCGGTGGAAACCGCGGCCGCCGCATCACCCTCAGGCGCGGGCTGGGCCGAGGGTTTGTCCGCTGTGGCCGGCTTGGTTTTGCGTGCGGAGGGTTTCCGAGCCGGCAGTGGGGTTACCCCCAGCCGCTCCATGACCGCCATGAAATTTGCCATGTCCTCCTGCTGCGCGGCAAACTGCACGGTGCGGAACTTCTCCTGCCGTACCGGCGCCTCCCCCTGGCGCGGAAAAAACCGCACACCCATGTCGCGCATGGCTTCCAGGAAAGCCACGTCCTGCCCGCTCAGCTCTCCCAGTTTTTGGAAGGGCGCCGGCTGATGGGTGGCCTGCACCCGGGTCACCGAGCCCTGCCGCTTCAGGGTCTGGGTCTGCTTTTTCTTGCGCCGTTTCTGGGTTTCTCCGTAGAGACGCCGCCGTGCCATGACGCTCTCCTTATTACCCGCTCTTCCCGCCGCCGGTCTTATCCGGTTTGTTGATCCAGTTCCTGTAATTCTCTGTCCCCCAGCACGAAAAATCAATGCGGCCCTGAAATCAGGCTTCGAAATCCAGGCTGATGTCGATGGCCGGGGCGGAGTGGGTGATGGCGCCGGAGGAGATCAGGTCCACGCCGGTGGCGGCGATGTCCGCGACCCTGTCCAGAGTTACGTTGCCGGAGGCTTCGGTGAGAATTCCGGGAGGCGCCAGTTCCACCACTGCGCGCATGTCCTCCAGGGACATGTTGTCGAGTAGCAACAGATCGGCTCCCGCGGCGATGGCTGCCTTGGCCTGGGCCACCGTTTCCACCTCGATTTCAAACTTGGCCGTGTGCGCCACCCGCTTACGGGCTTGCGACACCGCATCCTTGAGGGAAATTCCGGCGTGTTCCAGTATGGCCAGATGGTTGTCCTTCACCAGCACGCCATCGGAAAGGCCAAAGCGGTGATTGACACCACCCCCCACGGTGACGGCGTATTTTTCCAGTGCGCGCAGACCGGGCGTGGTCTTGCGAGTGTCGATTATCCTGGCCGCACTCCCGCCCTTGCGCGCCTGATGCACCAGGGCCGCCGTGGCCGTGGCCACCCCGGAGAGCCGTTGCAGGAAATTGAGCGCGATGCGCTCCGCCCGCAGCATGGCCCGGGCTTCCCCTTCCACGGCCGCGAACACCTCGCCCAGGGCCGGCCGCGCGCCGTCCTCCACCTTGGCCTCCCAGCGCGATTCCGGGTCGGCTTGGCGAAACACCTCGCCGGCCAGGGCCAGCCCGCAAATCACCCCTTCCTGTTTCAGCTTTACGCCCAGCCGGGCTGGAACGCCCACGGGCAGGAAATTGTCGCTGGTGAGATCGCCCCAGGGGGAGTCTTCGGCCAGGGCCTCCCGGGCGGCCTTTTCAATGATTGCTGTCGTGAGCATGGCGAATTGTGAATAGAGTCAAAGCGGAGGCGGCGCAGCATTGAGGACGAGCTACGCCCTCGGCCGCCTCCTCCTCAAGCGAATTGAGGTGTGACGGACAGGGGTCAGTCGCGGGGCACGGCCATCATCCGTTGCAAGGCCCGGCGGGCTCCTTCAGCCACATCCTCCGGCACCAGGATTTCGAACACGTCCTCCTCGAGCGCCCGCTGAACATGGGTCAGGGCCGTGACCTTCATATAGGGACAATGCAGGCGGCAGCCGATACAGCCGTCCGCCATCACGAATGTCTTGTCCGGGTACTGCTTGCGCAGTTGGTGGATAATGCCGTTTTCGGTGGCCATGAGAAAGGTCTTGGCTTCGGGGTAACGGGCCACCCGTTCCATCATGGCCGTGGTGGAACAGATTTCGTCGGCCAATGCCAGGACATCCTCCCGGCATTCGGGATGGGCGATCACGATCGCCTCCGGATGTTCCTCCCGCGTTTTTTCCACGTTGGCGCCGCGCAGCACATCGTGGGTGGGGCATACGCCGTCGTAGATGGCAAAATCCTTTTCCGGCAACTGCCGCGCCACCCACTGGCCCAAATTGCGGTCCGGCGTAATCAGAATTTTGTCCGTGGGCAGGCTGCGGGCCACGGATACGGCATTGGCCGAGGTGCAGCAGATATCGCTGAGGGCCTTAACCTCCGCCGAGGAGTTGATGTAGGTCATCACCGTGTGATCCGGATAGCGTTCCTTCCAGTCCTCCAGGCTTTCCGGAGTAATGCTGTCGGCCAGGGAGCAGCCCGCGGACAAGTGGGGGAGCAGCACCTTCTTGTCCGGATTGAGCACCTTCGCGGCTTCGGCCATGAAGTGCACGCCACAGAATACAATCCGCTCGGAATCGGTCTTTTGCGCTTCCAGGGCAAGGCCGAGGGAATCCCCTACAAAGTCGGCGACATCCTGTACCTCGGGCACCTGATAATTGTGGGCGAGAATCACCGCATTTCGTTCCTCCGCCAGCCGGCGGATTTCACGGCTCAACTGCGCGGCCTGGGTCGCGTCTACCTCCGATGCCGGCAACTGTACGGGGGCTGGGAGACCGCCATCAACGTGCGAGGTTTTCATTTGCAAATTCCTTGATGCGGGCATTGGCCACGGGCCGGATATCATTCGTGCCGGATGGGAAGATCCGCCAAAATTCCTTCTTAATGAGGCTGGTAATGGTGCCGCTCTTGGAAAATCCGTGATACGCCGCCAACGCCTCCAACATTCCGATATCCGGATCGCTTGCCGAGTAGGTACGTACTTTTCGCTTCATAATCGCAAATCTATATAGGGTTTTACTAAAAGTTAATGAATTCTTATATAAGAATGGCGAGATGGCAAGCGAATTCTTCATTCGCCGCGAAATTCCCGGCCCGCGCTGTCGCGAACTGGCGGGTTTCCGAGCGGAGCCGTCCGGCGTTTGCAGACGAAGTTCAGATATGGTTGGAGGACTTTTTCTCCCTGCCTCGTTAAAGCGTGCATGGACATGCCCCGGTCAGATTTGGAGGCCCAAGGTCACCCAATGCAGGCAACGGGTAGGTCGGCGGCGCAGTCCGAATCCCAAAGCAAAAAGGAGGAATTTGCAGGTAAGCGGTTGATCTTTAGGCAAGTTCCCGACATATACTCAGTTCACGAACTCCGTCTTCGAATTCCCGCTCGGCGGCGCGGTGGGCCGCGCCGAAGTAACGATCCGGCTCTAGGGCGGTGGACGGTGCCCAACTGGCGATAACCACAAGCAAGGATATTCCATGACGAGCAAGGCAATCGCTTCCAAGGACCTGCCGCGCCTGGCTGCCCATGCCATTCGATTCCTGGCGATGGACGGGGTGCAGAAAGCCAAATCGGGCCATCCCGGAATGCCCATGGGAATGGCGGATATCGCGACGGTATTGTGGACGAAGGTGCTGAATTACAATCCAGCAAATCCAGACTGGCTGGACCGGGACCGCTTCGTGCTGTCCAACGGTCATGGTTCCATGCTTCTGTACAGCCTGCTGCACTTGAGCGGCTATGACCTGCCCATGAAGGAGTTGGAGAATTTCCGGCAGTTGGGCAGCAAGACTCCCGGCCATCCGGAAGCAGGCCACACCAAGGGCGTGGAAGTGACCACCGGCCCCCTGGGGCAGGGTATCTCCAATGCCGTGGGGCTGGCCCTGGCCGAAAGATGGCTGGCGGCCCGCTTCAACAAGCCCGGACATCAGATCATCAATCACCACACCTATGTATTCGCCGGAGACGGTTGCCTGATGGAAGGGATCTCTCATGAATCCTGCAGTCTGGCGGGGCATCTGAGGCTGGGCAAGCTGATCCTGTTTTATGACGACAACCATATCAGCATCGACGGCAACACTAAGCTGTCCTATTCCGACAACGCCACGGCGCGCTTCTCCGCTTACGGCTGGCATGTCCAGAAGGTGAACGGTCACGATCAGGCCGCTGTGGCCAAGGCCATCGCCGCCGCCCGCAAGGAAAGCAAGCGTCCTTCCCTGATCGCTTGCCGCACGGTGATAGGCTGGGGGGCGCCCACCCTGGCCGGCTCCCATGCCACCCACGGCTCGCCCCTGGGCCAGGACGAGATCGCAGCCACGCGCAAGGCCCTGGGCTGGCCGTGGCCGCCCTTCAAGGTGCCCCGGCCCGTGCTGAACTACTGGCGCTCCGCCCTGGTGCGAGGCAAAAAGTCAGAGGGAGAATGGAATCGCAAGGTGAGCGCATACCGCAAGGCCCACCCCACGGAAGGGGCGGAGCTGCAACGCATCATCGCGGGCAAGCCCTCCACGGCTTGGCAGGCGCCTCTGAACAAGCTGCGCAGGTCCCTGCTGAAGAGTGCGCCGGATACGGAAGCTACGCGGGTGGCCTCGGGCATGGTGCTGAATGCCGTGGGCATGGCCCACCCGGACTTGATCGGAGGCTCGGCGGACCTGACCCCCTCCAACAACACGCGGGTGAAGGAATACGAGGATATCGCGCCAGGCAAGTTCAGCGGCAAGTACATCCGCTATGGGGTGCGGGAGCACGGCATGGCCGGGATCATGAACGGCCTGGCCCAACACGGCGGGGTGGTGCCCTATTCGGGCACCTTCGCGATTTTCACCGACTACCTGCGCCCGGCCATGCGGCTCTCCGCGATAATGGGGGCGCAGGTGATCTATGTGCTTACCCATGACAGCATCGGCCTGGGGGAGGACGGGCCGACCCATCAGCCGGTGGAGCACTACGCGGCTTGCCGCGCCATCCCCAACCTGTACGTCTACCGGCCCTGCGATGTCCGGGAGACCCTGGAATGCTGGGAGTCAGCCCTGCGCCGTACGAACGGCCCCGCCGCGCTGCTACTGACCCGCCAGAAACTGCCCACCTTCCCCGGCACGGGAAAAGGCGGAGTGAAAAATGGCGGGTATGTGCTTGCGGATACGCCCAAAGGTCTTGCGCTCAAGGTGGTGCTGATGGGCACCGGCTCCGAAGTGCAACTGGCCATGGAAGCGCGGGAGCAGTTGAGCAAGCAGAAAATCGGGGCACGGGTGGTGAGCATGCCCTGCTGGGAGGCTTTCGAGGCTCAGCCCCAAGCCTACCGCAACCGGGTGATTCCGCCCAGGGTCACGGCCCGCGTGGCCGTGGAGTCCGGGGTGGAATTGGGCTGGGGACGTTACCTGGGCGACAAGGGTGTGATGGTGGGCATGAAAGGCTTCGGCGGCTCGGCCCCCTTCGACAAGCTCTTCAAGCATTTCGGCATTACCAGCGCCGAGGTGGTCAAGGCAGCCAAGAGCGCAATGAAATGACCCTAATCGCCCCCTCCATCCTTTCCGGCGACTTCGGCCGGATCAACGAGGAAATTGCCGCGGTGCAAGAGGCCGGGGCGGACTGGATCCATCTGGACGTGATGGATGGCCGCTTCGTGCCCAACCTGACCTTCGGTGCGCCGGTGGTGAAGTGCCTGGAAAAGCGCCCGGGTCTTATCTATGACGCGCACCTGATGGTGGAGGAGCCCGCGCTGCTGGTGCCCGGGTTCGCGGAGGCGGGTTGCGACCGCATTACGATCCATGCCGAAGCCGCGGGGCATTTACACCGCGCCCTGCAACTGATCCGATCCCTTGGGCTGAAGGCCGGGGTGGCCCTCAATCCGGGGACGCCCCTGGAAGCGGTGGACTGGGTGCTGGAAGACGTGGACATGGTACTGCTGATGTCGGTCAATCCGGGCTTTGGCGGCCAGGGCTATATACCGCAATCCACGCGCAAGATCGGCAAACTAAAGGAGACCCTGCGTCAGCGGGGTCTGGAGACGCTCATTCAGGTGGATGGCGGCATCAATACGGACACCATCGGAGAGGCGGCGGCGGCCGGGGCGGATGTATTCGTGGCGGGCACCGCGGTGTTCGGGGAGCCGGACTACAAGCAGGCCATCGAGCAACTGCGTGAGCGGGCCGCCCAGGGAGAAAATGCCTAGGGCCGGCCGTTTGTCCGCAAAGCACGGCGGCGCCCGCATATGAAAGGTGCGCCAAATCCGGGCGGATCAGGCTGGAGGTGGGCCGGTGAGCACGCAAGACCCGAAATTTCGATTTGACGAGGCAATTGGATTCGTGTTGTCTATTCCATTGGTTTCCCATGGCGTTAATCTGATCAATTTTTTCTACTAGTGCCTGTCGGTTATGGTGGGATTCAGCAATTCCGTAATAAAAGAAGTGGATGAGTTGTTCAGCCGCTACCCGGTAAAGGTGCATGCCCTGCTGCCTCTATTGCATCTGGCGCAACGCGTTAACGATGGTTGGCTTCCCTCGGGATGGGATGCCTACGTGGCCGATTTGTGCGATACAACGGTAAATCATGTGCGGGGTGTGATCACTTTCTACAACATGTTCCACACCAAACCGGTGGGCAGACACCACATCATGGTGTGTACCTGCTTACCCTGTGGCCTCTGCGATGGGGACAAGCTGCTCACTCATCTGGAAGAGCGGCTGGGCCTGCATCCGGGCCAGACCAGCGCGGACGGCCTGTTCAGCCTGGAGGAAGCACAATGCCTGGCGGCCTGCGACAAGGCCCCACTGATGATGGTCAACGACAAATTGCACGAGAACCTGACGCTGGAGCAGGTCGACAATTGGATTGAGCAGGCGCGGAAGAAGAAATAGCCGTGTCCGCCCGTATTTACTAGGGAATTGCAAGGAAAGCCGAATTAGCCATGGTCGAAGAAAAGCAAATTCTGACCAAGAACATGCGGGACAGTAAATATTCCGGCGATCTGAAGGCCTATAAAAACGCCGGCGGATTTAATGCCCTGGATACTGTGATCAGGAAGATGAAGCCGGAGCAAGTGCTGGAACTCGTCAAGGCCTCGGACCTGCGGGGGCGCGGGGGCGCGGGTTTTCCCACCGGGGTGAAGTGGAGCTTTATGCCCAAAGACACGGGCAAACCCTCCTACCTGATTTGCAATGCGGATGAGAGCGAGCCGGGTACCTTCAAGGATCACCTGATCATGATGCGCGACCCCCACCTGTTCCTGGAGGGGATGATCATCGGCTGCTACACCATAGACTGCAATACCGGCTACATTTACATCCGGGGCGAATCGCAAACGGCTATCGCCATCATGGAAAAGGCCATCGGCGAGCTGTACAAGGACAAGCTGCTCGGACAGAACGTGATGGGCAGCAAGTACAGCCTGGACCTGTATGTACATCCCGGAGCGGGCGCCTACATCTGCGGCGAAGAGACCGCGCTGCTGGATTCCCTGGAGGGCAAGCGCGGGCAGCCGCGCATCAAGCCCCCCTTTCCCGCGGTGTCCGGCTACAACAGCTGCCCCACCAGCGTTAACAACGTGGAGACCCTGGCCTGCCTGCCCTACATTATTAATGAGGGGCCCGAGGCCTGGAAGGCCATGGGCACGCCCAACAATTCCGGCACGCACATGGTCTGTATCAGCGGGCACGTGGAAAAGCCGGGGGTGTACGAGGTGGAAATGGGCGTTTCTCTGCTGGAGATGATCAACGATCTGGCCGGCGGGGTGCGCAATGGCAAGAAACTGAAAGCAGTCATTCCCGGCGGGGCTTCCGCTAACATACTGAAAGCGGATGAGGCGGATGTGCCCTACGAGTTCGATGCGCTGATGAAGGCGGGAACCATGATGGGCTCGGCGGCGGTAATAGTATTCGATGAGGACACCGACATGGTGGAAGTGGCCAGCCGCACCATCCGCTTCTTCAACCACGAGTCCTGCGGGCAATGCACACCGTGCCGGGAAGGCACGTTCTGGCTGAAAAACATGATCCGGGATTTCCTGGACAACGCGGGAGATGAGGCCAAGATGCAGCGGGTGGAGCGCGTGTCCGCCAATCTGATCGGCACCACCATCTGTCCCTTCGGCGATGCCACCGGGGGCCCCATGGGCACATTCATCGGGAAGTTTCCCGAGGACTTCAGAAAACATTTTGCATAGCAGCGACCATGCCGACCTTCTACCTGGACAATGAACCAATCGAATTCGAGCCGGGCGAAAACGTGCTCGCGGCGGCCCTGCGCCACCACCGGGAGATTCCCCATTACTGCTATCATCCCGGATTGCAGGTGACGGCCCAATGCCGCATGTGCCTGGTGGATGTGGTGGACATGGGCAACGGGCGGGGCATGCCCAAGCTGCAGACCTCCTGCTCCACGGCCGCCGCGGAAGGCATGAAGGTGGACTCGCAATCGGAAAAAGTGAAGCACGGCCAGATCCTGGTCAATGAATTTCTGCTGATTAACCATCCCCTGGACTGCCCCATCTGCGACCAGGCCGGAGAGTGCGATCTGCAGGATTTCTCCTTCAAGTACGGCAGTGGCCAGTCCGAGATGGAATACGAGAAGCGGGTCTATGGCTTGCGCGACGTGGGCACATTCATCGTGCTGGAGCGCAACCGCTGTATCCACTGCTCGCGCTGTGAGCGCTTTACCCGCGACGTGACGGGCACCCACGATTTCGGTATGTTCCTGCGCACCCATGAATTGACCTTCGACACCTTCGAGGATCATCAGATCACCGACAAATTCCAGGGCAACCTGGCGGACATTTGCCCAGTGGGCTGCATCATGAACCGGGACTGGCGGTTCAAAAAGCGGGCATGGAAGTTGAACAAGACCGAGTCCATATGCCCCTCCTGCTCCACCGGATGCAACATCACCGTGGAGCACCATAAAAATCGTGTGTTCCGGCTGAAGCCACGGGAAAACCAGGAGGTCAACCGCTGGTGGATGTGCGACGAGGGGCGGATTGGCTTCAAGCAACTCAATGACCGCGTGACGCGTCTTGCCGAGCCCCAGGCCAGGGTGAAGGGCCAGTTGCGCTCGGTGGTCTGGGAGACCGCCTATGAGGCGATCGTTACCCGCCTGAAGGAAATCGGTGCCACTGGGGCTCAGGCGTTCGGCATTATTGATACCCACGCCACCAACGAGGAAATGCACCTCTTCAAGAAGCTGATGCAGGAAGGTCTGGGGGCCGAGACGGTCTATTTCCCGCTCAGAAGGGGAGAACAACAGGTGCAGCCGCCGCGCGAGGACATGGACCCTTTCATTTATACGCTCATCCAGACCGACAAGAGCCCGAACACCCGCGGAGCTCTGGCGCAGGGATTGACGGGAGACGAGGACGACAAGCGCCTGCTGGCCGCCTTGCAAGCAGAGCCCAAAGTGGCTGTAATCTGTGGTGCGCCCCTGGAGGACAACGCCGCGGTGTGCAAGGCGGCGGCCAAGGCGGAACTGGTCATTCAGCTGGGAACATTCCGGGGACCATGGACGGAGGTGGCCGATGTGGTGCTGCCCGGCTATACCTACGCCGAGAAGCAGGGAAGCTTCACCAACAAGGCCGACCGGGTGCAGCGTATTAACGCGGGCATCCGCCCTGCTGAAGGCGCACGGGATCAGGTGAGAATTCTACAAGAGTTATTGGCGGCCCTGGGCAAGCCCCAGAAAACCGTCGACGCCCCCGACGTGTTCGACGCCATGGCCAGCGAACAGGGTGCGTTCAAAGGCATGTCCTGGGACAAACTGGGCAGCCTCGGCGGGGTATTGCCCGGCAAATAGGTGCAAAAGTCTGATGCAAACCGTTTCCGGCGGGGCCGGGAACCTGGAGCAAGCTGATGCTGATCGCATTTTACATCGTTGCGGCTTTGGCCGTGGCCAGCGCATTCAATATATTGATTCTGCGCTCTCCGGTGTATTGCGCCCTTTCCCTGGTGGGTTGCTTCTTCTTACTGGGCATCATCTTTATCCTGCTCAACAACGAGTTCGTGGCCGTGGTGCAGGTATTGATATATGCCGGCGCCATCATGGTGCTGTTCTTATTCGTAATCATGTTGCTCAATCTGCGCCCGGACAGCTCGCCCCGCAGCCTCAAATTCGGCATCGCCAAGATTTTGGGTATTGGCCTGACCGTGGGTATTTTGGCCCAGTTGATCGGTGTGTTCGGCAGCTCCGCGGCCAAGCTGGGGCCGATGGGTGAATATTCCGCCCAGCGGGTGACCGAGGAGGGATCCCTGGAAATTGTGGCGGAACTGATGCTGACCGAATACGTGCTGCCCTTCGAAATAATTTCCATCCTGTTGATGGTTTCCATCATGGGCGCGGTGGTGCTGGCCAAAAAGCGGCCGCCACCGGAAGAAGAGGAATCCCAGCCGTGATACCGGTCAGCCACATCCTGGGCCTGAGCGCTATTTTGTTCGCCATCGGCGTGGGCGGGGTGATGATCCGCCGCAATGCCATTGTGGTGTTCATGTGCGTGGAGTTGATGCTGAATGCCGTTAATGTGGCCTTTGTGGGCTTTGCCTATGGCATGCAGTCCATGGTGGGCGTGATGTTTGTGTTCTTCGTGTTGGTCGTGGCGGCGGCGGAAGCCGTGGTGGGCCTGGCCATCATGCTGGCGATTTTCCGCAGCAGGGAATCCCTCGATTTGGAGGAGTTCAACCTGTTGCGTTGGTAGACCCCCTGTCCTTACACCGTACCGTGGGCGAACCGAATATTTGAGATGAGATGTCCGCATATCTTTGGCTGATACCCGCGCTACCGCTGGCTGGATTCCTCGTGAACGGTCTGCTGGGCAGGTCTTTCGGGAAAACTTTTGTCGCCGTGGTTGGTCCGGGCGTAGTGGGCTTGTCGTTCCTCTTATCCGTGCTGGCCTTCCTGCAAATGCTCAACACGCCGGGCATGGTCACATCCCAGTCTGTTTTTACCTGGATCGATTCCGGGTCTTTGCATATTCCCGTGGCCTTTACGGTTGACAGGCTCTCGGGGCTGTACATCCTGATCGTCACGGGCGTGGGCTTCCTGATCCATGTCTACTCCGTGGGCTACATGGGGGACGAGGAAGAATACGGTTTCTGGCGCTTCTTTTGTTTCCTGAATTTGTTCATCTTCTTCATGCTGCTGTTGGTGCTGGCCAACTGCTTTCTATTGATGTTCGTGGGCTGGGCGGGGGTGGGACTGTGCTCCTACCTGTTGATCGGCTATTACTTCAAGCGTCCCGCGGCGGCCAGCGCGGCCAAGAAGGCATTCGTGGTCAACCGCATCGGCGACTTTGGGTTCATTATCGCCACCCTGATTATTTTCACCGTTTTCGGCACCCTGGATTTCGCCACGGTGCTCGCCGAAGCTCCATACAGGCTGGAAGCGGGCGGGGCACTGGTGACCGCCATCACCCTGCTGCTGTTCCTGGGGGCGACGGGCAAGAGTGCGCAGATTCCCTTGTACACTTGGCTGCCCGACGCCATGGAAGGCCCCACCCCAGTCTCGGCGCTCATTCACGCGGCGACCATGGTCACCGCGGGGCTGTACATGGTCGCGCGGCTGAGCGGGCTGTTCATGCTGGCCCCCTACACCATGGCGGTGGTGGCGGTGATCGGCGCGGCCACGGCGCTGTTCGCGGCAACCATCGGCCTGGCGCAGAACGACATCAAGCGCGTACTGGCCTACTCCACCGTCAGTCAGCTCGGCTACATGTTCATGGCCATGGGCGTGGGCGCCTTCGCGGCGGGCATCTTTCACGTAATGACCCATGCTTTCTTCAAGGCCCTGCTCTTCCTTTGCTCCGGCTCGGTGATCCATGCCCTGCATCATGAGCAGGACATGAACCACATGGGGGGGCTGCGCAAAAAGATGCCCATCACCACCTGGACCTTCGTGATCGGGGCCCTGGCCATCGCGGGCTTACCCCTGTTCGCGGGCTTCTTCAGCAAAGACGAGATTCTGTGGCAGGCCTTCGCCTCGCCCCGGGGTCATGTGGCCTATTGGGTGATCGGTGCGGTGACGGCCCTGATCACGGCATTTTACATGTTCCGCATGGTGGCGCTGACCTTCTTCGGTGCAAGCCGGGTCGATCCCCATCATGCGCCCCACGTGCATGAGTCGCCCTGGAGCATGACCCTGCCCCTGATCGTGCTGGCGGGACTGGCCATCGTGGGTGGCTGGATCGGCATTCCCCATGTGCTGGGTGGGGACAATCTCCCCAATGTGCTGGAGCACTACTTCGACGGATTTTTTCCCGCCATTCCCGAGACCGCCGTCCATTACGAGGCGTCGGTGGAACTGATGCTGATGGGCGTAACCACGGTGCTGGCCCTGTTTTTCATGTGGCTGGCATTCCGGCTGTTCTCCAGCAAGCGAGAGCAGATGGCGGCATTCCGGGAAAAGATGGGCGGGGTACACTCCCTGCTCGCCAACAAGTATTACATCGACGAGCTCTATGACCTGATTGTGGTGCGGCCTATTCACTTCATCTCGGACAAGCTGCTGTGGCGCATCGTAGATGTGCGCATCGTGGATGGCATCGTCAACGGCATCGGCAATACGGCCCGCAATCTGGGGGGCACCCTGCGCCTTACCCAGACCGGGCTGATCGAGAATTACGCGGTGGGCATTGCCTTGGGCGCGGTGATCATATTCTGGTTTTTGATTTTTTAAAAGTGGCCCCGGCGGCGTTGCCGGGCTGGCGCGGCTGAAAGCGTAATTGCCCGGCGCCGCGCATGCAACAAGCAACCTATGACCATACTCGGCATACCCATCCTGACCCTGATTGTTTTCGCCCCCCTGGCGGGGGTGGCGCTGCTGCTGTTCGTGGACCGCTCCGCGGAATCCCTGGCCAAGTGGATCACCCTGCTGGTGAGCGGCATCACCTTCCTGTTCTCATTGCCGTTGTACTGGTTATTCGACGAGACACAGGCGGGCTTCCAGTTTGTGGAAAAGGTGCCCTGGATCAATACCTGGGGGGTGGAATACCACCTGGGCCTGGACGGCATCACCCTGTTTCTGGTGATGCTGACGACCCTGCTCACCTTTGTCGCCGTGCTGGGCACTTGGACCCAGGCCGACCGCCACGTGCGGGAGTTCATGATCACCATGCTGCTGCTGGAAGTGGGGATGAACGGCGTGTTCGTGGCCTTGGACGTGTTCCTGTTTTATGTGTTTTGGGAAGTGATGCTCTTCCCCATGTACTTCCTGATTGGGGTCTGGGGCAGCGATCGGCGCCTGTACGCAGCCATCAAGTTCGTGGTTTACACCATGACCGCCTCGGTGTTGATGCTGGCGGCGATCCTCACCATGTACTTCCTCAATTACAAAGCCACCGGGGAATTCACCTTCTCCCTGCTGTCCTGGTACGAGCTGGACGTGGGCCTGCCGGTGCAATACTGGCTCTTCGCCGCTTTCGCCCTGGCCTTCGCGGTGAAAGTGCCCATGTTCCCCTTTCACACCTGGCTGCCGGACGCCCACGTCGAGGCCCCCACCGCCGGCTCGGTGCTCCTGGCGGGGGTGCTTCTGAAGATGGGTACTTACGGATTCATCCGCTTCGCCATGCCGCTTTTTCCGGAAGCCACCGACGCCGCCCTGCCCCTGCTGATCACGATCTCGGTGATCGGCATTATTTACGGGGCGCTGGTGTGCATGGTGCAGCCCGACATGAAGAAGCTGGTGGCCTACTCCTCCGTGTCCCACCTGGGATTCGTGATGCTGGGGCTGTTCGCCCTCAATGCGGAAGGGGTGGAGGGGGGTGTGCTGCAGATGCTCAATCACGGCGTGAGCACTGGCGGGCTGTTTCTCGTGGTGGGCATGATTTACGAGCGCCGCCACACCAAGACCATCGCCGAGTTCGGCGGGCTGATGAAAGTAATGCCCATCTACGCCACCCTGATGCTGATCATCGTGTTGTCCTCCCTGGGATTGCCCAGCCTGAACGGCTTCGTGGGCGAATACCTGATCCTGGTCGGGATTTACCAGGTCAGTCCCCTGGCGGCCATCATATCCGCCTCCGCGGTCATTCTGGCGGCGGTCTACCTGCTGTGGATGTTCCAGCGGGTGTTTTTCGGCGAAGTGGACAATCCGAAAAACCTGGGTCTCAAGGACCTGTCCTTGCGCGAGATCGCCGTGCTGGCGCCGCTGATCATTCTGATCGTGTGGGTGGGGGTTTATCCCAAACCCTTCCTGGACAAGATAGGGCCTTCCGCGCAGAAATTTATTCAGATGGTGCAGGTTCCGGCCTCCTCACGCACCCAGGTGGTTCTTGCGCCCAGGTCCGGCAGGGCCGCGCCGCAAGTGCCGCATAGCCAGCCGGAACGCCGATGACCAACCCCTTTACCACTATTGATTTTCTCGCGGTGCTGCCCGAGACCATCATCGCCGTGATGGGCATGGTGGTGATCGTGATTGAGTTGTTCGGCACCGGGCGGGACACGCGCAACCTGGCCTACTTGAGCCTGCTTTCCCTGATCGTGGCCGGATACGTCGACGTGCTGCTGCTGGGCCGCAATCTGGAGGGGTTCTGGGGCACGGTAAGCGCCGACGACTATTCCATTGCCTTCGAACTGATATTCCTGACCGTCTCCGGCCTGACCGTGCTGATCTCCATCCGCTATCTGGAAGACAGGCTGCTGCGTCATGGGGAGTATTACGCCCTGCTGCTGTTTGCCACTGTAGGCATGATGCTGCTGGCCTCCGGGCTGGACCTGCTGCTGATCTTTATCGGGCTGGAAATCCTGTCCATATCCAGCTACATCCTCTGCGGCATGATCCAGGCCGACCCCCGCTCCAACGAGGCCGCGCTCAAGTATTTCCTGCTGGGCGCATTTGCCACCGGGTTCCTGCTTTACGGCATCGCCATGCTCTATGGCGCCACGGGTTCCATTGAACTGCGTGAGATCAACGCGGAACTGGCCAAGGAGGACACCTTCAAGAATCCCTACATCTGGATCGGCCTGGGCTTCATTCTGGTGGGATTCGGATTCAAGATCGCCCTGGTGCCCTTCCATATGTGGACCCCGGACGTGTATGAGGGCGCCCCCACCGCCGTCACGGCCTTTCTGTCCACCGGGCCCAAGGCCGCCGGCTTCGCCGCGCTGATCCGCATCCTCTTCGAGGGGCTGGGCGCCACCCAGGCGGAATGGAGCCAGGTGCTGTGGGTGCTGGCCGCGCTGACCATGACCGTGGGCAATGTGGTCGCCCTGCAGCAGGACAATATCAAACGGATGCTCGCCTACTCCTCCATCGCCCATGCGGGATATATCCTGGTGGCGGTGGTGGCCGGGGGACCGGAGGGACTGGCCGCGGTTTTGTTTTACACTTTCGCCTACACGTTGATGAATTTTGGGGCTTTTGCGATCCTGATCCTGGCCTCGAGCAAGGATCGTGAGCGGGTCACCTTCAGCGAC
>JAPUIH010000384.1 GCA_027297205.1 SAR324 cluster bacterium
AGGAAACCGGATGGGCGGGCCACTGGCGTCAATGAATATACTGCCTCGCTCTCACAGACAAAAAAAAATACCAGTGTAAAATAAATGACTTAGAAACGACAACGCCAGCATAGGAAGGGAAGTTGAAGATTGCAAGCAAAAAATATTATTTTGATGGAATATTATCAAACTTCTTCCCGGCACCGACCGCCGCGGCGCGGGAGTGGTATTTCGGGGCCTGTTCTCCTGGGGGCGCTAAAAAAACCGGTGTGAATTCCGTGATATGCGAGAACATCCGCGGATTCCAGACGTGTACATTGATTAGGTCCATCGCGGCGGTGGAGAACTGCCCTTACCGTAACTGCCGGGGCCTGGAAGAATTCCAGATTGAACTAATGGCCGAATTGAGGTTGTATGGAAACAATGACCACAGAAAACAGAACCACCAACCGTATCCCCTACGAAGAGGATATCAGGCTCGTTGCGCCCCAGGAAGTTAAGGGGCGCTCCGTGGACATCGGCGCGGGGGGGATCGGCATCATCATTCCAGTGGAGCTGGAGCCGGGCACAGCGGTGCAGCTGGAACTGTTCTCCGGCCACGCCATCACCCTTGGAACGGTGCGTTGGATCCGGGCCGAAGAGGAGGGCTTCCGCACGGGCGTGCAATTCCGCACCGAAGACTGGGAAATAATAGAATTGATCCTTTCCCTGCGCGCCCAGGAGGGATAGCACCGGCCGGCCGGGACGGCTAACGGTTGTCGCGGGCAATGTTGAAGGCGATCCACTCATCTTTCTTGTCGGCGTCGGTGAGGGGCTGGGTGGTGGGTATCTCGCCGGGGCGGATGATCAGCTTTTGGTCGGCGGCAACCAGTTGTGTCCATTCCTCCCGCGATACTTCCTGCGGCGGCGCGATCTCCCGCGGTCCTTCGATCTGCTTGGGCGGACCGGTTTCCACCGGCGGCGGCATGGCCTCGATGAGGCCGCTCACCACGGATACCACCGTAGCCTTCCGCTTCTTGTCGTGATCCACCCCAAATGTGGTGCCCTTCACCCCAATCACCGCGGTTGTGGTGACAATCGACACGCGCTCCGCGCCACCGCGCGACAAGGGTTTGCGCAGGCTGCCCCAGAACCGCCCCAGCAGCAGCTTTACCCTGGCCTTCAGACCTATTGCAGGAGCCGCCTCATCCAGGTGCTCCAGCAAAATCTCCGTGGCTTGGCCGATGCGAAACTGGCGCTTGGGGGTAATGGACAACTCCACCCGCCCACCGGAGCCCGTGCGCACGCTGTCGCCCTGATGCACCTGGTCGCCCAAGTTCAGGAATTCCCATTTTCGGCTGTCTGCGTGCTTCACCTGCGCGGGCTTTATCAGATAGGTAACTTTGGCCGCCCCAGCCACGGCTGGAATCAACACCAGGAACAGCATGGCGATCAGGCAGGTTGTGGCGCGGCGCCCCAGGGCCCGCCGTCCGGATTGACGATGAATCTGCAAACCACCTCCGATTCTCAAGGGTGTGGGATAGACGCGCGGCGCCAGTGCTCAGCGCACCTTTCCCGCCGCCCCGAGCTTTCCTTCCGCGAAGCGGGAAAAGCGCAGTCCGTGGATATCCAGTGAAGCCCCGCCGTTCAGGATCAGCTCGCTGATCAGCCGGCCTACAATGGGTCCCATGGCGAAGCCATGTCCACTGAATCCGGTTGCAAAAATAAAGCCTTCCAACTCCGGCGCCGGGCCCAGCACCGGAATCATGTCCGGCATGGTGTCGATCATGCCCGCCCAGGTGCGCTCGATGCGCACGTCCTTCAGGTGCGGAAAGTACCCCATCAGCGCTTCCCGGCTCCGTTGCACCTGCTTCTGGTTGGGCTTCGGCTCGAGATCCACCGCGTGTGCGAAGGGATGCCTGCGGGCCTTGGACCAGGGCATGGCGCGCATCAGATCATCCCAAAAGGGCTTGCCGATATGCAGGCGCACCATCCGCCGATTTTCCAGATAGTTGGGCAGAAACCAGCGCAGATGGTGAAAGGATTCAAGGGTCAGGTCGTAGTCCGCGGAGTTGTCTACGGACTGGGCCATATACACCGAGCCGGAGGCCCGCTGCCGGAAGGATACCTCCACACCGCGCACGGCCAGTTGGGTGATCTCGGGCAGGGGCTCGGTAGCCGCGACGGTGGCGCGCACGGTGCGCACGGGCAGGTCCAGCCCCACCATGCGGGCCAGCTTGGAGGAATGGGCGCCGGCGGCGCAGACCACCGTTTCCGTACGGATTTCTCCCTTGTCCGTGATCACCGAGGCAATCTTGCCATCGCGCGTGGTAAATCCTTCCACGGTACAGTAGGGATGCAGCTTGGCTCCGGCCCGTTCGGCTCCAGCCGCGAAGGCGGAGGAAGCCTTGAGGGGCTCTGCGTTGCCGTCCGAGGCCGTATGCAGCCCGCCCAGCACCTGCCCGGCAAATCCCGGCATCAGCCCGCGAATTTCCTCCGGGGTGACCATGCGCGAGTCCACCCCATGCTCCCGCTCCAGCTTCTCCCGGGCCTCGTAGTGGGCCAGCTCGGCCTCGTTCCCTGCCATGGAAAGGATTCCGCCCGCCCGCCACTCGACGTCCGCTTGCAGCTCGGCGGACAGCTCCCGCCAGATGCGGTTGCCCACGATCATCAGGGGCAGCTCGGCCGGGTCGCGGTTCTGCTGGCGTACGAAGCCCCAGGCGCGGCTGGACTGTTCCCCCACCATTTTACCCTTTTCCAGCAGCACCGCCTGCACGCCGCGCCGGGCCAGATTGTAGGCGATGGCGCAGCCCATGATGCCGCCGCCGATAATCACCACATCCGCCTGGGAAGCAGGGGCAATATTCGTCATGTATTTCCTCCGTGAATTGCCCAGCCTAAAAGAATCGCGCGGTCAAAGACAAGCCCCAAGGCCGCAGCGCTAAGGCCCGCCCGGCGCCCGCGCCTCGGGAAAGGTGGCCCGCCAGGCGGGATGACGGGCGATCAGTCCCAGACCCTGACGGAGCAGCGCCTTGCCCGCGTCACTCTGAATCCAGCGGTTGAGTCCGGAGGGATGGGGCAGGGGCACGCAGCTAAACCGGTGTCCATCCCGCGTGACGGGGAAGGCCTGGCCCACCACGCCGTCCAGCTTGCCGGCGGGCAGAAACTCGTCAATGGCCATCCTGCCCACGGCCAGCACCAACTCCGGTTTGAGCAGGGCCAGTTCCGCGGCGAAGTGGGGGCGGCAGGCCGCCATCTCCGCCGGCGCGGGCCGGCGGTCTCCCTTGCCGTTGGCCATCTTGCCCGGAAAGCAGCGGATCACCGCCCCCATATAGACCCGCTCCCGGAACAGAGCCTCGTCCACCCCGATGGTGGCGAACCAGCGGAAGAGCGTCGTGCCCGCCGTCCACACGAAGGGGCGGCCCTCGCGCTGTTCCCGGGGCCCCGGTGCCTGGCCCATCAGGAACACCCGTGCCCCGGCCACCGCCCCCAGCACTGGCGGGCCGTGTACCCCGGTGCAGAGGCGGCAGGCCCGCAGCCGCTTTACGTGGGCATCGAAGGAGGAGGTTTCTTTCGGCATGGGCGCAGCAACCATTGGTTTTCCGGGCAAATCGCGCCGGGAGGTTCCAAGGACGTACCTCCCTCCTCCTATGCTGATTTAAGGTCCGGAGGCAAGTTAGGAGTATGAGTGGCGAGATCCGCGGGGGTGGAAACAAATTATATCGCCTCCGCCGACTTCGTGGCGCTGTACTTAATTGATGCTGGCAGCAACTCCTCGACAATTCACGGCTTGCCGGCTATTCCAGCCGTAGCCCTCGCAGTATTTTTATCATTCCGTGGATGGCCAGAATTATGTAATGGGCAAAATGCCGAGAGATCGCTGTTCGCAGATTCTGAAATTTCTTCGAGTAGGCATTAACCAATCTCCTCTTCGTCATTGACAGCAGGGGGGCCCACATTTATAAAGGATAGTTTAGAGGAAATCGGCGAATGGGCTGTCCGGAGCGGCGGCGGGCCGATGCCTGAAGGGTATTTTCAACGAAAAATTCACAGCGGACACAGGGTTAAATGTACGCCATCATAAAATCGGGAAGCAGGCAATATCAGGTGCAGCCGGAGACGGTGATCGAAGTGAACCGGCTCGCCCTGGAGCAGGGTGCGGCTTTCGAGACGGATCGCGTGCTGCTGGTGGACGATGAGGGCAAGGACGCGCAGGTTGGCACGCCCTACGTGGCGGGCGCCAAGGTGACCGGCATTGTGCTGGAACATTTGCGCGGCAAGAAGATCATCGTGTTCAAGCAGAAGCGGCGCAAGAACTACAAGCGCACCCGCGGTCACCGGCAAGAACTGACCCGCGTGCGCATTGACAAGATCGAAGCCGGCAAAGCCGCAAGCAAGGAAGACTAGCCATGGCTCATAAGAAAGCAGGGGGCAGCTCGCGCAACGGCCGCGATTCCATCGGCAAGCGCCTGGGGGTGAAGAAGTTCGGCGGCCAGGTGATCCGGGCCGGCAACATCCTCGTGCGGCAGCGCGGCAGCAGCTACCACGCGGGGGATAACGTGGGCACGGGCAAGGATTTCACCCTGTTCGCCCTGCACGACGGCGTGGTCAAGTTTTCCCGCAGGCGCGGCAACCGCAAGTTCATCAGCGTCCTCCCCGCCTCCTAGCGGGGCGGGACATTTCCAGCAAAAATTGTATTTGATCCCGCCCGCCCCGGCGGGCAGGAATTTGTTCGTGCGCCGCGATATGTGTGGGGGAGGGGAGGGGGAGACACGGACCTGGCCCTAAATTGATAGCAAGGGCGGGCCCCTAGCGTGGATAGAGCCCACGCAGCCCCGCGCCTTCCAGCATGGCGATTTCCACCGCCCGCATTTCGCGCTCCTCTCGGT
>JAPUIH010000385.1 GCA_027297205.1 SAR324 cluster bacterium
TCATCCCGAAAAAGTGAACGACGATGCCTACGGCGCGGGATGGATTTTCAAGCTCAAGACCTCCGGCCCGGACTTGTCCGCACTGATGGAGGCGGACGCCTACCAAGCCTTTGTGGACGAGGAAGGATAGCCGCCCGCCGCTTAGTCCATCTTACCCACCGGCCAGCCTCTCTTGCCGCGGGGCAGCCTCCGTGCCCAGGAGTGCTTTCCACCCGTGCATCATTCCAGCTTGCCGGCTAGGCGATCAGGTTGGCGTGGGCGTCCAGGGTTAGGTCATCGTGCAATCCCGCCTCGTGACGGTAGGCGGCCAGACAGGCCACCATGGCGGCGTTGTCCGTGCACAGGTTGGGCGGGGGATAGTACAGGGTCAATCCAGCCTCGGCGCAGGCCTCCTCGAAAGCGCCACGCAGGCGCCTGCTGGCGGCCAGTCCACCCGACACGGTGACGGTGGACACGCCCAGTTGCCGGGCGGCCCGTACCGTCTTGACCGTGAGCACCTCGGCCACGCTGGCGAAGAACGCGGCCAGCACCGGCCCCTCATCCACCCGCGGCCCGTGATCCCGCAGAAAATAGAGCATGGCGGTCTTCAGTCCGCTGAAGGAGAAGTCCAGGCCGGGGTCTTTCAGCAGCGGCCTCGGAAAGTCGTAGGGCCCCGGCGCATGGGCCATGGCCAGCCTGTCCACCACCGGCCCGCCGGGCATGGGATGGCCGAACATTTTGGCCACCTTGTCCACGCACTCCCCCGCCGCATCGTCCACGCTGCGCCCCACCACGCGCCATTTGAAATGGTCCTCCTGATGGATGAGCAGGGTGTGGCCTCCGGCGGCCACCAGATGCAGGAGCGGGAACTCCAGCTCCCCATGCACGAGAAAATTCGCGTAGGGGTGGGCCTCGATATGGTTAATTCCCATCAGCGGGAGGCCCAGCTGGTAGGCCAGGGATTTGGCGACGGTCACTCCCACCAGGATCGCCCCCATCAGCCCCGGCAGGTTGGAGACGGCCACCCAGTCCAGATCCCGGAATTCCACCTCCGCCTCCGCCATGGCGCGCTGGATGAGGGGATGAATCACCTCCAGATGCTTGCGCGAGGCCCGCTCGGGCACCACCCCGCCGAACTCCGCATGATCGGCGTACTGGGAGAGAGTCACGTTGGCCAGCAACGCCTGCTTGCCGCGCAGCAGGGCCACGGAGGTGTCGTCGAAGGTGGTGTCGATGGCCAGTCCTAGGGTTTCCATTTCCGGAAGGCCTCCGGCTTCAGGTAGATCGGCTCCGCCGGCGGCAGGGGCCTGCCGCCGTGGGCGCGATGCATGCGCAACGCCTCGCTCAGCAGCAACGCGCAGTCCGGGGCGGGGTGACGCAGGGGCAGCCGGTTCAGCTTCGCCAGAGATTCCTCATGGCCCGGCTGCTCGGGCGGAAAGCGCCGCAACACCACCGGCGCCTCCTCCACCAGCTCCGGCAGCGCGGCCAGGGTGCTCATGCCGATCTCGCCGAGGGGCTGGGGCCCCTCGCCTTCCCAACGGAAGGCAGCGTGGTAGACCTCGTCCCGGACGCAGTTGAGCACGGCGTAAAAGCATTCTCCCTCTGCAGCCTCGCCCTGGGCGGCCAGCAGGCGCAGAGTGTCCACACCCACCAGCGGGAGCCCCTGCACCAGGGCGAAGCTCTTGGCTACGGCCAGTCCTATGCGCGTACCCGTGAAAGAGCCGGGGCCCCGGGCCACCGCGATCAACTCCAGGTCCTCTAGCTTCAGCGCCGCCCGCGCAAGCAGGTCATCCAGCACCGTGAGGATGCTGCGGTTCATCTCCGTACCGGTGGCCTCGTAATGATTTGCGGCCAGCCGGCCCGCCTTCATCAGTGCCAGCCCCAGGAATTCCGAGGTGGTGTCGATGGCCAGGGCGTTGGTCACGGTGGCAGCTCCTCGTAGCGCACCTCGTTGCCCGACGCGGCCAGGAAGCGCCGGAAATCCTCCGTGGAGATGGCCAGGGTGGCCGTGTTGTTGTTGGGATGGTAATGCAGGGTCTCGTGGCGCAGCAGGCCCGCATCCACCACCACCGTCACGGCGTGCTCCGTATCGTTGATAATGCCAAAGGGGGAGACAGCGCCCGGCGTAAGCCCCAAATATTTTTGCAACCGCTCCGGAGAGGCGAAACTGAGGGAGGATTCCCCCAACAGACCTTGGATTTGCTTGATTTCCACCTGGCGGTTGCTCTCCAGCACCAGCAGGTAATGGCGCTTGCCCTTCTTATTGCGCAGGAAGAGGTTCTTGGTGGTGCCTCCCTGCATCTCTCCCCGGTGCAGATCGGCATCTTCCACGGTGAACACGGGCGGATGCTCGTATTTCTTGTAGCTGATGCCCAGCTCGGCGAGCACCTGGTAGATATCCTTCATGGCTTGGGAAATTCCGGCTGGTGAAAAAAGTCCAGTACCACGACTTGCTTTTTGCGCTCCGCTGATTCAGGCGGGCTGCGCGTATCCTTCCAACTCCCGCATGACACCGCCGTAAACGCCCGCGGGGTCGTGCAGCCGCAGCAGGCGCCGCTCGGGCGGAGCGGCCGGATCCGTCAAGTGCAACTCCAAGGCCGCCTCCGCGTCCAGCAGGGGCAGGGCCACCCGCGGCC
>JAPUIH010000386.1 GCA_027297205.1 SAR324 cluster bacterium
CGGTGCTGCGTCGTATTCCCTGAAATAGTCTTTCCCGCGCTGTCCATAGGATTTACTTCCCCATCCATAGGTCGCGGCGCCTAAAGAGATTTCAGATATTCGATCAGGTCCCAGCGCTGCGCCGGGCTCATGCCGCAGGCGCCGTACTCGTGCCCCTGGTTTCTATTGCCTCGTATATTCGTATCGAACTTAAATCCTTCATATCCCTCGCTCTTGAAGCCGACCTTTTTGGGATCGAACTCGCGCGCGCCGACCTGGAAGGACTCCGGGCGGGATGTCTCGCATCTGCCGGCTTTTGGAGTCACGGGCAAAAGCAGATCGTAGAGACTGGGAACAGACCCGTTGTGCAGGTAAGGCGCTGTCGCCCAAATGCCGTTCAACGAGCGGGCGCGGTAGGCCCTCAGGCTGTTGTACGGATTGGCGGTGGTATCGGGTTTGTAGAATCCCGCCTTGACGCTCGCTTCGATGGGATTGTCGGCAAGGGTCTTGACCACGAGGTAAATCCATTCGGCGAACCGCCGGGGCCACCATTTGTCGGCGTCCGGGGTAGCGATGACGCCCCTGGTAGCGGCGGTCAGGATTTGCGCGACCGGCGCGTCCTCGCGAACGACGACATCACCGACGCTGACCCCCTGATAGGTATCCTTGAAATTGCCCGATTTGCCCTTGTATTTTACGCTGTTGTTCGCCATCGCCCTGTCGGTGCTTTGCCTGCTATCGATCCCCACCAGCTTTCCCACCACCATCCTGTCCCAGGCGTCCCGGTCGATGACGTCATGGCAGATCTTGCACTTTTTGCCGTAGAGCTTCTTGCCGCGCCATGCCATCTCCTCGTCAATTTTCTCGTCATCGCCCCTGCAGTCGCGATCGTCGACCCGCCTGTCCTTCGGCTCTTCCGGCAAGTAATACTTTTCTTTCGACTTGTCCCAGCAGAACGGCCAGCGCGGCGATATGAGACGGGTCAGATGGCTTTCCAGGCGCTGCAGATTGAACAGGTCGATCGACGACTGAAAATTAATGATCTCTTTCTTGTTCTTTTGACCGCTAATCCGCGCCGCCAGGTTATATTTCTTGAACCGGGCGCTCAATCCGGTATCCCTGTGCCAATCGAGAATACCGAAGACGCCGATCACTTCGCCGGCGTTCCGGCCCAGGGGGCCCAGTGACGAATTGTCGGCAATGGCGTTCCACTGCACATAGTCGGAGTGGGTGATATCCCACAAAAACGGATAGCTGACGGGTGCGTTCGGCGGATTAAAAATGGCGTCCCTGACGAGCAGCATCTGGTCGTCGTCTAAGCCGGGGAATCCGGATTCCTTGGATTGCAGGTTGACAATAATTTCCCAGAATTCCTCGTCCCGGAGAATGATATTGTCGCGGCCACGGATGCCTTCCAGTACCTTGTCGATCTCCTTGCCACGCAACAAGCGCTGAACGGCGCCGTCCCTCTTGACCGTGATCAAGCTTAGGACCTCGGCGGCTTGCTCGCGGTTGATGGTATGTTGGAGAACGCGGTTATAAATCCGGCCGAAGGCATCCAGACGCGCATAGCCGTACTCGACTTCCCTTTTGTTATAAGTGCTGTGGTTTATGATGTTGTACAATTCCCGGGCGTTGGTCCATTTCGCAAGATCGTTCTCGATTTCCGGGCCGTCGCCGTAATCGTTGTTTAGCTCCAGGACGCGGCCGACAAAATCCTTTAGCCTCTGCTTATCCCGGGCGGCCCTGCCCTGGGTCTGTTTCATCGCCCGGGTCAGTTCGCTTAAAAACCCGACCATGTCGGCCATTGCCGGACCGCCGTCTATGCGAAGCGCCCGGCCCCCGAAATTGACCTGGCCGGTGTGACACGCGGCGCAAGTATAGCCGGCGTAATCCTTGCCCTGGTAGGTTTCCTTGACGAAGCCGACCGGTAATGCATCGGGATTGGAAAAGGTGCGCTTTTGCGGAAGGTAACGGAACCGGTCGATGTTCTTATCGCACAGGAACCAGGCGCCCTTCTTGCCGTCTCTTTCGCATTCCACCTTAAAATTTGGATTTTTTGGGTCCGTCGGCTGCTCGAGGACCAGTAAAAAGTCGTAAGGCAGTAGCGCCGAGCCCTGCGTGGTGTTGTAAAACCAGAGGCTATCCGCCTCGTCCCATCCCTGATCCAAATACTCCGGAAGCCGATAGGATTCGCCAAACGCGCCCGCCCTGATGGCGATGGCGCCGCGGTCGGGGTCGTCGTCCCAAAACTGATAAACCTTGGCGCTGATAATTCCAATAGAGGGCAAGACGACGAAGACGGCCAACAATCCAAATACCACCTGTTTAGGCCATTTTTTCAGCACCCGCTCAACTAGATACTTCTTAATTAGAAACTGGAACAAATACTTCAGAAGCCAGCGCCACATGATGCTCCCCCCATTTCTAAAGCCATGAAGTACTTAGGCGCCAATGAGGCCGCAACGACCTAAAGAATATAATTCCAGCCCACATTTCCCGGATGGAACTGCCAATAAGTCATCGTCAACGCCCGTGCGTTCATTACCTCAAATCCAGTATATGAAATCAAGTATTTTGTAATATTTTTATATTTAAAAATAACGCTTGCAGCCCTTATTTTCGGTTTGATTCGACACAGTAATACGGCCAAGGCCATTTCCCTCTTGCTTTCGATTCCGGCCATCAAATTCACTCACCGGTATGGGCCATCACTCTGGCAGCGGCGGGTTCCACCGTCTAACCCGCATCAGGTTGGCGGCGGACAATTTCCGCGGCAATGACACTTCAGCCATCTGGAATCTGGCATGGCGGGCCTGCCTGACCATTTTCGCACTGAATTTGATCAGGCGGATTTGGAGGGTGCGCAATGACCAGTGGTTATTCGGCCGCGGCAAGGCAAGGCCACGCAGTATTTTGCCCAGGTTGTACGCCACGGCGAACAATAGCCAACCACCTGGATTGCGGCAGAACCATCACCAGCAAGGGCTGTCCCGATCAGGGCGTATTTTCCATCTACTTGAAGTTATTACGCCCAGAATTGTTAGGCGTGACCATGGGATACGTAATTAAACTGGGAAATGTGGGAATAAGGTACGCCGCATTGCCGCCGGTGGTTCCGCGCGGAATATACCTCTTCCCTTCAGGCCAGTTCGAAGCCGTGGGATTTCAGGAAAGCGCCGAAGTCGGGCCGCGGTTCGGGCAGGGAGAGTTGGCGCGACACGTTTTCCGACCAGGGACAGTAGTCCACCACGCCGAACTTATCCGCATGGCGCTGGCTGGCCGGGGCAATGGGGGCCTGTTCATGGCGGCGCCGGTCATAGGCCTCCAGTTCCTGCTCGAAGTTCCCGTCGTCGTAGCGTTCCCGGTGCACCACCATGGCCGGGGGCAGGCGCATGGCAAGCCGCCCTTCCCCTTGCGGCCAGCCCACGCACAACCCCGCGATGGGAAACACCCCCGGCGGCAACCCCAAGACATCGGTGAGCGCCTGCATGTGGTTGCGGATATGACTGATGGGGCAACAGCCCAGCCCCACGGCCTCGGCGGCCATGGTGAAGGTCTGCATGGCCAGCGCGGCGTCCACGGCCGTGTTGAAGAAGGTGTCCAGGTTGTTGTTTACGTGCTTGCGGCCTCGGCGTTCGCACACCCGCATGTTACGGCGCATATCCCCCAGAAACACCAGAAATACCGGCGCCTGGGCGATCCAGGGCATGGCCGGCAGCAGATCGGCGATGCGCTTGCGGGAAGAGGGCTCCTGCACCACGGCGATGGACATCTGCTGCAGGTCGGACTTGGAACTGGCCGATTGGGCGCAGGCCAGCAGCACATCAAGCAGATCATCTTCGATTGGCTGTTCCGTGTAGCGGCGCTGGGTGCGCCTCGCCAATATACGCGCCAGGGGTCCTTCGGCTGGCATGTCAATTCCGGCGCGGCTCTCCACGCCAAAGCGCGCCTCGATCAGGTCGGCGAGAGTTTTGGCCATGATGTGCTCCTCGGGTGTTGGGGCAGCGCGTAGCGCCCGCGATTCAGGCGCGACGCCCGTTAATCAGGCGCGGCACCCGCTTTTCAAGCAAATGTGCCCGCAATTTTGGACAATTCGTCCAGCGCCGGCAGCACTTCGTCCTTGCCGGCCGCGTTGATGGGGAACACCACCCGCGAGGCCCCGTCCTTGATGAACTGCTCCACCCGATCGCTCTCGGGGGGTGTGCCGAACATGGTCACCGGGATGGGGCCGCGCCCGGCTTTGGCGGCCAGCTCCTGCAACTCCGCGATACGGCCGGCGAAGGAGGGAATGTTGCGTGCGAGGGGCATCCATTCATCCCCATAGCGCACCACGCGCTGCAGGGTGCGCTCGCCGTCCCCTCCCACCAGGATCGGAGGATGAGGCCGTTGCGCCGGCTTGGGCCAGGACCAGATGGCGTCGAAGTTCACGAACTCGCCGTGGTAGGTGGCTTCCTCGTCCTTCCAGATGGTCTTCATGGCTTCGATGCGCTCCCGCAGCAGCTTCCAGCGGCGGGTATAGTCGGTGCCGTGGTTTTCCATCTCCTCCCGGTTCCAGCCGCCGCCGATGCCGAACAGCACCCGCCCGCCGGAAAGATGATCGACGCTGGCCACCTCCTTGGCCAGGGAGATGGGGTCCCGCTCGATCACCAGGCAGATGCCCGGTCCGACCTGCAGCTTTTCGGTGACCATGGCCGCGGCGGTCATGGCCACGAAGGGGTCCATGGCGTGCCAGTACTGCCGGGGCAGATCCGGCCCACCGGGCCAGGGGCTGATGCGGCTGGAAGGAATGTGGGTATGTTCGGGGAAAAAGAGGGACTCGAAGCCGCGCTCTTCCACCGCCTTGGCCAGTTCCGCCGGGTGGATTGCATAATCCGTGGGAAACATGGATATGCCGAATTTCATGGTCAACTCCTATCTTGTGGATCAGGGTTGTGGATCGGGTTCGCCGCGTCTGCAAAGGGACGCGGGCATGGCTAGCTTTGCGAGCCCAGGCCCTGAGCCGGGGCGGCGCCGGAGACGGCCACGCGGGGGAACCAGTGGGCCGTGCGCCG
>JAPUIH010000387.1 GCA_027297205.1 SAR324 cluster bacterium
CAGGCCATGGCGCGGCCGGAGCCATTCCACGGGAGAGGCCGGCCATGAGCCGCTACCGCCTGCTGATTTCGCTCTTGTGGCGCCACGCCCCGTCCTACCTGCTGGGCGGCGTGATGACGGGCCTCACCCTGTGGATGACCCTGTCCATCCCCCGCTTTCTGCAGGAGGCAATCGATCTTCTGAGCGCCGGTTCCTCGGCGATGGAAGGCGAATTTCTGGCGAGTATTGGCTGGATTCTGGCGTTCGCCTGCACCATAGTATTTACCCGCACTCTATCGCGCATGGCATTTTACGTGCCCGGACGCAAGGTAGAGTTCGAACTGAAAAACCGTCTGCTGACCCACCTGACGGGCCTGCAGCGCGATTTTTTCCTGGCCAATCCCACCGGCTCCATCATCTCCCGCATTAATAACGACATTAATGGCGTGCGCATGATGATGGGCTTCGGGCTGCTGATGATGATCAACAGTTTCGCCACCCTCTCCGTGGCGCCGTTGTACATGTACCAGATTTCGCCGCGCCTCACGCTCTATGTCGTGCTGCCCATCGTGGGTGCCTTCGCCTTGCTGCAGTTTGCGATCCGCCGCATGCGCGGATTTCAGTTGGACCAGATGGACGCCCTGCAAGGCCTGTCCGACTTTACGGTGGAATCCTACAATGGCATCGATGTGCTCAAGACCTACAGGGCGCACCGCTGGGCCGAAAGAAAATTCGGCGATCTGAACGAGCGGGTGCGCGCCACGGCCCTGCGCATGTCCATCATGCGCGCGTTCTTCATGCCGATCCTCAATCATATCGTGAATGGCCTGAAGGTAATGCTGGTGATGGCCGGGGGGGTGATGGTGATCCAGGGGGAGATGACGATCGGCGCCTTCATGGCTTACTCGCTCTATCTGACCATGTTGGTCTGGCCGTTGATGGGCATGACTTTCATGATGTTCGTCGTACAGCGGGGCTTGACCGCGCTGATCAGCCTGGAAGCCATATTCAGCACAACCCCGGGGATTTCGCCCGCCGATCCCGAAGCGGAGAGGGCGTTGCCGGAACAGCTGCAATCTGGATTGAGCGTGAGCAACCTGACCTACGCCTATCCGGATGAGCGGGAACGGCCAGTGCTGAACGGCGTGAACTTCAAAGTGCGGCCGGGGGAAATCGTGGGGGTGTTCGGCCCGATCGGCAGCGGCAAAACGACCCTGGTCAATCTGCTCAACCGTTATCTTGAGCCGCCCGCGGGGACGGTCTTCCTGGACGGCATCGACACCACGGCGATCGGACAGCACCGCCTGCGCGCCTCCGTGGTGACGGTGAGCCAGGAGCCCTTTCTGTTCTCGGACACCATCCGTGAAAACATCCGCTTCGCCAATGCCGAGGCGCCGCGGGAGGCGGTGGAAAATGCGGCGCGGGCCGCGGCCCTTACGGAGGACCTGGCCCGCATGCCGTCCGGTTTGGAAACCATGGTCGGTGAAAAGGGCATTACCCTGTCCGGAGGACAGAAGCAGCGCATCGCCCTGGCGCGTTCCCTGCTCAAACCCTGCGATCTGCTGATCCTGGACGATGTGCTTTCGGCGGTGGATCACGAGACGGAGCGCTACCTGATTGGCCAAATTTACGGATTCCAGCATGCCCGCTCGCTGCTGATCGTCTCCCACCGTGTCTCCGTGCTGGAGCGGGCCCACAGAATCGTGGTGCTGGAGCAGGGCCGCGTGGCGCTCATGGGCACCCACACAGAATTGATCGCCCAGCAGGGAGCCTACCGTTCAGCCTATCTGTTGCAATCCGAACAGGCGCTTCCCGGCGAAGGAGCGGCGGGGGTGTCCATCAAACCGCCGGCCGCCCCATGAGCACCCGCCTGAAAGACAACGCGCTGGTGCGGCTGCTGGGGCCGCTGCTTTATGCCCACCGCTTCAAGCTGCTGGTGGTGCTGGCCATGATGCCGATTTCCTCGGTGCTGGCCGCGCTGGTGCCCTATTTGACCAAGGTCGCCATTGATTCCTACATCGTTCCCGCGGCGCAAACGGGCGTCTTGGAGACGGCGTACCAGCCCCTGCTGAACCTGGTGGGTTTGGCGGCGCTGGTGGTGGTGGGCGGCTACCTGGCCGATGCCGTGTACCTGTCCATTCTGCAGCGGGTGGGACAGGGGGTTATCGCCCAGTTGCGGGACACCGTTTATGCCCGTACCTTGCGCCTGCCCCGTGCCTACTTCGATACCCATCCCATCGGTACGGTGCTGACGCGGGTCACCAGCGACATAGAAGCCCTGGGGGAGACCCTGGCCACCGGCTCCGTATCCATGCTCGTGGATATTCTGAAAACCCTGGCCTTTCTGGCGATGATGTTCGCCCTGGACTGGCGGCTAACCCTGGTGCTGCTGCTGATTATTCCCGTGCTGGTGCTGATGATCGCCTTCTTTCAGGCGCGGGTGCGCAGCAGCTTCTTCCTGGCGCGCCAAGCGCTCTCGGAGGCCACCGGCTATCTTCAGGAATGCTTGAGCGGCATCAAGACCGTGCAGCTTTACGGCGCCGAACAACTGGCCGTGCGCAACTTCGCCCAACGCAACAAGCGCCACTACCGGGCCCAGAACGCGTCCAATTTATATGACGCCTTGCTCTTTTCCCTGGTGGAGGGCGTGACCACCCTGGCCCTGGCGCTGATGCTCTGGTACTCGGCCGGGGAACTGCTCTCGGGCCTGCTCACCCTGGGGGTGCTGGTGGCCTTCATGGAATACATCCAGCGGATGTTTGTGCCGGTACGCGAATTTACCCAGCAGATCGCCGTGCTGCAAAGGGCCATGGCCGCGCTGGATCATATCAGCGAGCTGGTGCAGGTGCCTCTCGATCCGGCGGAGGTGGAGCAGCCGGGGCAGCAGGGGTGGGAGGACGGGGCCTTCCAGTCCCTGCAATTCGAGAACGTGCGCTACCGCTACCGGGCGGAGGGACCCGAAATCCTGAAAGGCATCTCTTTTTCCCTTTCGCGGGGCAAGACCCTGGCCATTGTGGGCGCCACCGGCTCGGGCAAGTCGACTCTGCTCCGGCTGCTCACCCGCGCCTATGACGGCTACGAGGGGTCGATCCGCATCAACGGGGTGGAACTGCGGGAAATCTCCGCGGCCCGGCTGAGCTCCCTCATTTCCATGGTGCACCAGAACGTGTTCCTCTATCGGGGTTCCGTGGCATTCAACATTGGCATGGATCGCGAGGGAATAACGCCCCTGCAAATCGAAACTGCTTCCCGTTACGTGAATGCCCATGGGTTCGTGCATAGGCTGGAGGGGGGCTACGATTTCGAGATCGTGCAGGGGGGCGCCAACCTGTCGGCGGGCGAGGGGCAGTTGATCGCCCTGGCCCGTGCGGTGGTCGCCGAGGCGGAAATGATCGTGTTGGACGAGGCCACCAGTTCCGTGGACTCGGTCACGGAAAGCCTCATTCAACAGGCGGTAAGCAAACTCTACGCGGACAAGACCGTGATCGCTGTCGCCCACCGCCTGTCCACCATCCGCAGCGCGGATACGATCCTGGTGCTGGACGCCGGGCAAATCGCCGAGGCGGGCAGCCATGAGCAGCTGTTGCGCCAGGGCGGACTCTACGCCGCGCTGGTGGGCGAAATGCAGGGGGAGGGCGCGGGCGGGTAGGCGCTCCCTAGCCCGGTACGAGGACGATTTTGCCGATGGTCTTGCGGTTCTGGATCAGCTCAAAAGCCCGCGCAAGTTCGCCAATGGGCATCACCTCGTGAATGGCCGGGCGCAGTCCGTGCTCCCGGTAAAGCCGGAACAGTTCCGCCTGTCCCTCTTCCAGCAGATGCGGCTGGTGCTGGCGGTAGCCGTGCAGGGTAAAGCCGTCCACGGCGAAGCAGCGCAGCAGCATGCGGTTGGTGGCGATCTCGGGAATTCTACCGCTGGTGAATCCCACTATCACCAGCCGCCCCCGGAACGCGATGCAGCGCCGGCTGGCGTCGAACACGTCCCCGCCCACCGGGTCGTAGATCACGTCCGCGCCGTGGCCCTTGCTCACATCCTGCACGGCCTCCACGAAGTCGTCCGTGCTGTAGTTGATGAGATGATCCGCACCGTGCCGCTTGCAGGCGTCCAGCTTTTCCGCGCTGCTGGCCGTGGCGATCACCGTTGCGCCCATGTGCTTGCCAAGCTGCACGGCGGCCAAGCCGAGCGCCCCCGCCGCGCCGTGCACCAGCAGATAATCCCCCTTGCCCACTCTGCCGTGGTGCTTCAGGCCGATATAGGAGGTCTGGTAGGCGTTGAGCATGGCCACGCCATCGGTGTCCGGCATGCCTTCGGGCAGGCGGTAAGTGATGTCGCCCGGCAGGATGGCATACTCGGCGAAGCCTCCCCGGCCCGCGGTGCCGGCCACGCGCTCGCCCACCTGATAGGGGCAGTCCTCTCCCACAGCCACCACCTCGCCGGCCACGTCCGTGCCCGGCACGAAGGGCAGAGGGTCCTTGATCTGGTACTGGCCCGCGATGCGCAGCACAAGCGCGAAGGAGACGCCCGAGGCGGCCACCTTGACCAGGGCTTCCCCCGGCCCGGGCTGTGGGGTTTCAAATTCCCCCCATTGCATCACATCGTGGTAATCGCCGTAGTCACTCACTACCCAGGCCTGCATGCGCCGTGCTCCTTTGTTGAAGTGCAGCCCCTCCCCTGGCCCCGGTCTGTACAGAGGGCAGGCGGGGAGCGGGCTTAATGCGGGAAAAAATCCCGAGCAGAATAACCGGAAACGAGGTCAAACACAAAGCCGCGCGAAGGCGGGCCGGCGCGCCGCCCGGCACATCCCGGCGCCGCCCTGCTCCGCCGCAGTATCCTACAGCTTGGGGCGGATGTGGGCCCAGGGCCGGGCTTTCTCAAATGCCCGGGCGGCCCGCAGCACCGTCATGTCCGCAAAGCGCCGCCCCACGATCTGCAGGCCCACGGGCAGGCCGTCCTTGGAGAATCCGGCGGGAACGGTGGCCGCGGGGTTGTGGGTCAGGTTGAAGGGATAGGTAAACGGCGTCCAGTCCAGCCAGCCCACCCGGTGCCGCTGCTTGCTGGCCGATGGCTTGAGCCGTCCCACGGCGAAGGCGGTCACGGCCAGGCTGGGGGTGAGCAGCAGATCGTACTTTTCAAAGAAGCGCCGCACTTTGTCCCAGTAGGCATGACGGTCCGCCTGGGCCTGGATAAACTGCGCCGCGCTGATTTTCAGGCCCAGCTTGACAACTTTCACCAGGCCCGGGTCCATCTTCTTTTCCCAGCGCTTCAGATAAGGCGCCAGCCCTCCCGCCGAGCCGGCCTGCCAGAGCACGTCGAAGAATGGAGAGGGATCGCCGAATTTCGGGTTGACTTGCTCCACCTTGCAACCCAGTTCGCCGAAGACCTTGGCCGCGGAGGCCGCGAGGCGTTTCACCTCCGGGTCCACCGCCGCATATCCCAGGTCGGGACTCCAGGCCACGCGCAACCCCTTCACGCCCCGGTTCAGCTTGCCCACATAATCCTCCGGTGGGGCTTCCAGGGAGGTGCGGTCGGCCTCGTGGGGTCCCGCCATGACGGAGAGCATCAGCGCCGCGTCGGCCACCGTGCGGGTCATCGGGCCGGCATGGGAGAGGGCGTCGTGGCTGCTCATGGGATAGACCGGCACCCGCCCAAACGAAGGCTTGAGGCCGAAGATGCCTGTCAATCCGGAAGGAATGCGGATCGATCCTCCGCCGTCGGAGCCCTGGGCCAGGGGACCCAGTCCCGCGGCCACCTGGGCCGAGGCGCCGCCGCTTGAGCCGCCGGGGGTGCGCTTGAGATTCCAGGGGTTGCGCGTAATGCCGCTCAGCGGAGAGTCGGTGACACCTTTCCAGCCCATTTCCGGCGTGGCGGTTTTGCCAAGCATCACGCCCCCCGCGGCCCGCAGCCGCTCCACCAAGGGCGGGTCCTCATCCGGCACGAAGTGCTCGTATATTCTCGAGCCGCGCATGGTGCGGATGCCCTTGGTGAAGGTGAGGTCCTTGATGGAGTAGGGCACCCCATGCAGCGGGCCCAAACGCTCCTTTTTCATCACGGCCTGCTCCGCGCGCCGGGCTTCCTTGCGGGCGCTGGAGGCAGTGAGGGTGACGTAAGCGTTGAGCTTGGGGTTTACGGATTCGATGCGCTCCAGCAGGGTATCCACAATTTCCACCGGCGAGAGTTTCTTCTCCCGGACGGCTTTGGCCATCTGCGTGGCGGGCATGTAACACAGATCTTCCTTGTTCATCTCTTCCTCGCTGGAGGGTTGGCTATCCTGAGGATGCGGCCGCCAGATGCTTGCGTGCCATCGCCTGCAGATTCGCGTTGAAGAAGCCCACAATCTTGGGCGTCTTGCTGAAGCGGGCCATGGATTCCCAGCGTTCGAATTCGCCCTGGGCGCCAAGCTCCGGCCATTTGCGCATTTGGCGCGATTCCAGATCGTAGTCGAGACGTTTCGCGGCCTCGTAGCCCACCCAGTGGCAAAAGCCCCGGGCAAAAGTATGGAAGGGCGACTTGCCTGCCAGGTTCTCCTGGCCAAATCTCGCCGCGATATCCGCCACGCCAAGCTGTACGATTGCGTATACGATGAAAGTAGGCTTGCTCATGCGGCGCAGGCAATAATGCACCCCGCCCTTATAGTACACCGGGTAGCAATAACGAAGAAAATCGTCGATGAACTCTTCCTGGGCCAGGTCCGCATCGCTTTGCATATCCCGCAGTTCCTGCCTGTTGATCCACTCGAAGCTTGGGGCCTGGGGTGCACTGAGCCCATAACCGGAGAGAAAGGGGAAGAGGGGCTCGATCATGGGCAACACTTGCGCGCCCTCGGC
>JAPUIH010000388.1 GCA_027297205.1 SAR324 cluster bacterium
ACCGGTCTCAAGGGAGGCAAAGCTGATGGTCGAAAAAAGGGTGGGTTGCCTGCCCGTCACCAGAGCCAGCAAGCTTGCCGGAATTGTCGCCAACACGGACTTTCTCAAAGTCCTGGTCAATGGCTCGAATTGCTGAGGGACCCGGAAGGACAGGCAATGGGCACAGGCCCCGCACCATTGCCGAACTGGAATGCGCCTCTTGCCCGGGATGCAGGGTGAGGGCCGGACAAATGCTGGGCGCTATGTGATAAAGCCGATTAGGGTGCTTGCGATTCCGCCCCTAGGTCATTCCGAGCTCGTCCTGAGCGGAGTCGACGGGCAAAGCGAAGAATCCCGGCTGGAGGATAACAATTTTCCGGCCCGCTGCCAGAGCATCGCAATGACAATGTGCCGTGACAAGGGATCTCAAACAGAACCTAGACCGAGTCGGCCCGGAGACGGGTGGATTCCGCCGTTTCCAGTGAAGTGAGGAAATGGCTGAGGTATTTGCCGGAGGAACCATCCCCGCCCACCACAAGTTGAAAACCCACCGTATTCTTGTGCTGGGAGCGGGGCACAACCGAATCCAAATCGATATCGACTTTGCCTCCGATGCTGATGGTCGCGGGGCTGAGCTTCGTGCCGACTTCGAATTTGTTGTTTAAGGCGACCCTGTCCAGAAATACCTTGCAGCCGTACATCGAGATATCGATGATTCTGTACTGCCCCTTCTTTACGGGGATGTATAGATGCAGGTTGTTGAACCTGCTGGTGTTGTAGCGGTCCGCGTTTCTTTTAGAGGTTTCGGCAAACTCCTTCGGTATTTGACAGAGAAATACGTAGCTGCCGCTTAGCAAATTGAAATGCGGAACCGTTACTTGCAACCGCACTTCCTGGTTCTCGTCTTCTGGATTCTTGAAACGGACATAACCATTCCTTGCAATTTCGGTCTTAACCCCCGGGGGTTTTGCGATAACGACCAGGCCACGCTTCAGCGTGAGGATGGAAAAAAACCGCATTCCGGAGTTTTCGATCTCTATCCGTATGGGCGACTTGTTCTTTTCCGCATTCTGCAGCACCTGCAGCACTTGGCGTTCCTTACTCCTGGGCAGCTTTAGCAGATTTGACAGCTTGGCCACGGCAACCGGATGATTAGGCTATGGAATTGATTCTAGCTGGCTGATGCAACTGCAAATCGGCCTGGAAACGGCCGCAGCCTGTACAGCTTGCTGTACAAATGTGAATTTTCTGTGGGGGATTATACCACGACATTCCGTGTCTGAAAATGATTTTAATTATTATAGGAAGATCGTGGTTTACCACTCTTTTCCTCCTGTAATAATACAACGGTGGGGCAGGGATTGTTCCGTGAATTGGGCCATGTCCAGGTGCTGGAAGGGTGGAGGAGATTCAAACTGGCGTGACTGGCTGCGCAATCCCGCATTTCATGCCAATATCCCGCGGCTTACAGGCTGCGTGCGCGGCCAAAGCCTTCGTCCAGCCAACGCACCGGTGCTCAACCGCACCATTCTCCGGCTTGCGCCGCTCACCGTCTTGGTGAACATCAGTATCCTTTTTTGATGCGGTGGACAGGGCGGCAGTGGGTCATTTTCTCGTGGTCTATTATGCGTTACCGGCGCGATCCTCAATACCAGCACCCGTTGCGCGGCCGGCTTTTAGGCATGTCCCTCGGCCACCGCGCACCATGCCAGGGGAAGGGGAGCGTGCAAGGGGTTTTATCCCCCCATGCAAAAGGGTATGATTGACTTCATGGAGGATCATGCGTCCATGAAATCCCTTTGCAAGGGCAGGCAGTTGGCGCGATAAGGTTGTCTCGACCGAAACGGATGGAGCCATGGAACAGCAGACTTTGATGTCCCAGTATCAGATCGAGCCCTACCGGGGCAATCTGAAAAAACTGCAACAGATCGCCGTAGCTTTCGCCGGATCCCCGCAGCCCATCCCCGACGCGGATAAGATTCTCCTGCTCAGCGATCCCCTCAGCCAACATGCGCAATTCTTTGAGTTCCGCACCGCCGATATCGTGTACGTGGAGGAGTGCCCCAGCCCCACCATGCCCGATGGCTCAACCGTGTCCATGCTGCGGGTCTGGGTAAAAAAGGGTACGACCGCCTTGAGGATCGTCCCCTTTCACGTGCAGGACACCGCATCGTCCATGAGGGAATTCTTCTAATATTCGTGCGGTAGACCCACGACCGTTTCCACGCTTGCCGCCGGTGCAAGCCAGCCGCCCATGGGTGTGGTGCGGGCGGGTCATTGGGTGCGCAAATATTGTTCATTCGGAATTTATGCCGCAAAAAATTCTAATCGCGGTCGCATGGCCCTATGCCAACGGCCCCCGCCACATCGGGCATGTGGCGGGATTCGGTGTGCCCAGTGACATATTCGCGCGCTATCACCGCTTGGCGGGCAATGAGGTGCTGATGGTAAGCGGCACCGACGAGCATGGCACCCCCATCACGGTGCAGGCGGACAAGGAGGGTGTTACGCCGCAGGCCCTGGCGGACCGTTACAACAAGGTGATCGGCGACGACTTGTACAATCTTGGCCTCAGCTACGACCTGTTCAGCCGCACCACCACCCGCAACCACTACCGGATCACCCAGGATCTGTTCAAGACCCTTTACAAGAAGGGCTACATATTCAAGCAGGCCTCCCTGGGCGCCTTCAGCGTCAAGACGGGGCGCACCCTGCCCGACCGCTATATCGAGGGCACCTGCCCCCACTGCGGTTATGGCGAGGCGCGGGGCGATCAGTGCGACAACTGTGGCAAGCAGCTCGATCCCCAGGAACTGATCGAGCCCCGCTCAAAGATCGATGGGGAACCCCCGGAATTCAAGGAATCTGAGCACTATTTCCTGGATTTGACAGCGTTCGTCGATCCCCTCAAGCGCTGGATTGACGATCAGTCCCATTGGCGGCCCAACGTGCGCAACTTCTCCAGGAACCTGCTCGATGATCTGCACCCCCGGCCCATCACCCGCGATCTGGAATGGGGCATCCCCATTCCCCTGCCGGAATATCAGGATCGCGGCGACAAGAAGATTTACGTGTGGTTCGACGCGGTGATCGGTTACCTTTCGGCCAGCGTTGAATGGGCCAACTACGTTGGCCGGCCCGAAGCCTGGCGGGAATGGTGGCAGAACGAGGACGCCCGGCATTACTACTTTATGGGCAAGGACAACATCGTGTTCCACACCATCATCTGGCCCAGCATGTTGATGGGTTACGGCAATGGCATGGCAGGCACCCTGGGAGGTGGAAAGTCAGAGCCGCTGGCCATACCCTACGATGTGGTGTCCAGTGAGTTTCTCACCATGGAGGGCAAGAAATTCAGCAGCAGCCGGGGGGTCGTGATCTATGTGAACGACTTCCTGGAACGCTACGATCCGGACGCCCTGCGTTACTACCTCACCGTGGCTGGGCCGGAATCCCAGGACACGGACTTCACCTGGGCGGAGTTCCTGCGCCGCAACAACGACGAGTTGGTGGCCACCTGGGGCAATCTGGTGAACCGCATTCTCGCCATTGCCTATAAGCAGTACGGCGCCGTGCCGGAGCCGGAGGAGCTGCAACCCTCCGACCGGGAACTGTTGGGCGCGATCGAAGAAGGGTTCAATACGGTGGGGGGGCTGATCGAAAAGGCGAGCTTCAAGGCCACCATCACCGAAGCCATGCACCTGGCCGACCTGGCCAACCGCTATATCAACGACCAGGAGCCCTGGCGGCTCGTCAAGGAAGACGAAGGGCGCGCGGCAACGGTCATGTACACTTTGCTGCGGGTAATCGACAGCCTGAAAATAATTTTTGCGCCGGTGCTGCCCTTTTCCTCCCAGCGCCTGCACGAACTGCTGGGATATACCGGCTCCCTCACCGGCGAGCTGCGCTTCGATGAGATGGTGGAGGAAGAAGGGCAGGCCCACCGTGTGCTCACCGGCGACTATGCCGGCCGGGTGGGCGCCTGGAAACCTTCCGAGCTTCCCGCCGGGCA
>JAPUIH010000389.1 GCA_027297205.1 SAR324 cluster bacterium
TATCCTGGCACTGGGTTTGGGGCGGTAAATTTATCGCGCATTCTCAAACTCGGCCCTGCCCCCCGCCTTATATGCGCGTTTAGCAATAATGCGTGGACGATTCGCCGGAATTCGGGCCACGGCGCGGGTTACGATGGTATAACTAACTGTTTTGACAAACAAATAGGGCTGGCAAGCGGGCGCAAGTGACTGGAGGATTCTTCTGAGCCGGCGAGATGCATGGCCTGCCTTTCTACGGATTCCGTAAAAAACGCCAGGGTGCTTCCGGGGGATAACGGGTGGGAAATGGAACGGGATGTGCTTCCTGGCATATGGTATGAATAAATGGCAATCTAATTGATTGTTGGCCCGCAGAAAACGGGCATGTATCGCAGTGGCTAATCAAGAAGGAACGGCCGCCCCATGAAGGCAATTCTTTCCAGACTGCAAATTCGCAAGCTGCTCTACCTCTTGCTGCTTTCCGTGCTGGTGACCTTGCTGATTGCTCCCAATCTTAACTTGGTGCCTACCCGCTACGAGGAAGGGGACATTATCACCCAGGATATCGTCATCAACGACAATGTATTCCTGGAAGATGTGCGTTCTACGGATTTACGCCGCCAGCAGGCCGTATCGGATGTCCCACCTGTCTTCGACTACGATCAGAAACTGAGCCGGCGTGCATTCGAAGACCTGAAGTTGGGCTTCGATGAAATGCGAAAGGACCTGGCGGAGCTGCGCCGCAACCGAACGGAAAAACTGGCCGAGGTGCGTGAAAACGCTTTGGAGCAAATTTCCATTCTCTCGGACGATTTCAGAGCCCGTGCTCACCTGCCCATTGTTCGCAGGGAGCGCAATCAGATTATCAACGACATTGGTGTGCTGTCCGACCTGGTAAATCCGAATTCGGCGCAGACCTTTCAGATGGAAAAGCTGCGCTTTGACCTGCGGGCCGTAAAAGGGTTGCTCAATAGCAGCAGGCAATCCATTGAGCAGCAAGGCCAGCGCCTTGCCCAGGCCAAGCGCGACGGCCTGAAACTGCAGGAAGAGTTGGAAAATCTGAAGCTGGAGGAAGAACAGGCGCAGCTTAAGATGAAGGAAAAGTTCGACAAGCAGCTGCGGATCGCGACCGAGGCCTCGGAGTTTTCCATCCTGAGTGCCGGGCAGTTCAATCCGGATTTGGAACGGAAGATCATCTCCCTGCTGATTCCGGTATTGGGCCAGAAAATCGTATCTTCTCCGGAAAGCCTGTCCGTGGGGGGGGAGGTCATTCAGATTCAGGTGCTGGATCCGCCCAAGCTGGAGCGTTTCGAGGACCTGAAATCCATCGTGGATGTGCAGAAGGTGCGCTCCCAGGTCAACAAGCTCGGCCAGGAACTCGAGTATCCGGCGGAGCGGGCCGGGCAACGGGAGACCACTATTTTCATCGCCCAGAAGCTGGTGCAGCCCAACCTGACGGAAAACAAGGCGGAAACCGAGCGGCTCAAGCAGGAAGTGATCAAAACCCTCAGCCCTGTCTACTTTAATCTCAAGATCGGGGATGTGGTGGCTCGCGCCGCCGAAGTGGCCACGGCGCAACAGGTGGAAGTAATCAAGGCGCTCAACGCCTACAACCTGAAAAATCCCAAGTATCCGCAACTGATAGGGACATTTATTATTGTCCTGCTGGCGTTGGCGTTGCTGTATCAGGTGATCGTGCTGCGCGCAGGGGGCGGGGCGGTCAGCCTGTCCGAACTGCTGCTGATGTCCATCCTGATCCTGACGACCCTGCTGCTGGCCCAATTGCTCTTGGCTGTGGTTCCGGCGGCGACAATTTTGTCCGATCTGCTGCCCACGCGCACCTACAACTATTTCATTCCCGCCGCACTTACTTCCATGCTCGCGGGAATCTTGCTTGGCTTTGAGGTTGCGGTATTTTTGGGTATCGGCACGTCGCTGTTTCTGGCCATCTTGCTTGGCAACAGCCTGCCCATCTTCATTTTCTCCATGATGGGCTCCCTGGTGGGAGCCATTCCCATGCGTCATTACGATACGCGCTTCGCTCTGTGGCAGCAGGGGCTGCGCATATCGGCCATCAACCTGCCGGTGCTGCTGGTGTTGACCCTCATGGACCAGAATCTGCTCAGTTGGGACTTGGCCTACGATCTGGGCGCCGGAATCGTCAACGGACTGATCGTAGCCTTCCTGGCCTCGACTATCCTGCCCCTGCTGGAGCGCCTGTTCGATATCACGACCAACCTGCGCCTGCTGGAACTGTCCAACATGAACCATCCTGCCCTGAAGGAGCTGGCGGTGCGGGCACCGGGCACCTACCACCACAGCATCGTGGTGGGCAATCTGAGCGAATCGGCGGCCTCGGGCATCCGCGCCAATTCGCTGCTGGTGCGGGTGGCGTCCTACTATCACGATTTGGGCAAGATGCTCTGCCCCCTGTACTTTGTCGAGAACCAGCAGCAAAAAAATTACCACGACGACCTGCCGGCCAAGACCTCCACCCGCATAATCATCAACCATGTCAAGGACGGGCTGGAACTGGCGAAACGGCACAAGCTGGGCAAGGCCATCACCGATATTCTGGCCCAGCACCACGGCACCTCCCTGGTGCGCTATTTTTACCGTAAGGCCGAAGAGGAGCACGCGGAGCTGGACGAGCCTTTGCAGGAAATGGAATACCGCTATCCAGGTCCCAAACCGCAATCCAAGGAAGCCGCCCTGGTGATGGTGGCCGACGTCACTGAGGCCGCCACCCGCAGCTTGGACGATCCCTCCCCCGAATCCATCAGGAAACTGGTGCAGAAGCTGGCGACCACGATTTACATGGATGGTCAACTGGACGAGTCGGGCCTGACCTTTAACGATCTAAACTTCGTGGAAAAGAACTTCACGAAGATTCTGCTTAGCATTCACCACCACCGGATCACCTACCCGGAATTGAAAATCGCGGCGCGGCCCGATTCTCACCTCGACCCTTCCGAATCCGACGATGAGGAACCCTCAGATCGAGATATCGTGGCAGGCCGGCGCGCCTCCACCTGAGCTGGAGGAGGCCGCCCTGCGCGAGGCGCTGACCAGCTTCCTGGCCGCCCTCGGACACGGGCAGAGCGGCTTGAGCCTGCTCCTCGCCGGGGACGAGCAGTTGCGCAGCCTCAACCAGCGGCACCGCGGCATCGACAAATCCACCGATATCCTGTCCTGGTCCTACCGCCAGGACGAGCCCTCCACGGACATGCTGGGGGAGCTGGCGGTTTCCCTGGAGCGGGCGCGGGCCCAGGCCCTGGAAAACGGTTGGGACCTGCGCACGGAATTGCTGCGCCTGCTGGCCCATGGCTGCGCCCATCTGGCGGGCTACGATCATGCCACCGACCGAGAGGAGCGCGAAATGCGGGCGGTGGAAATCGCCATGCTGGAAGGCGCGGGGCTGCGTGGGCTCTATCCACGCTAAGGGCCCGCCCTTGCAATCAATTCAGGGCCAGGGCCGTGTCCCTCCCTCCCCTCTCCCCACATATCGCGGCGCACGAACAAATGCCTGGCCGCCGGGCCAAGCGGGCGGGATCAAGTACAATTTTTGCTGGAAGTGTCCCGCCCCGCTAGGAGGCCGGGAGGACGCTGATGAACTTGCGGGTGCCGCGCCTGCGGGAAAACTTGACCACGCCGTCGTGCAGGGCGAACAGGG
>JAPUIH010000039.1 GCA_027297205.1 SAR324 cluster bacterium
ACCGCACCCAGCCTCGCAACAAGGCCCGCCGTGCAGCCCCCTCTCAGCGTGCGGTTGATGCACAGCACGCCGATCGGAAGCCTGTCGCCGCAATTGAAATCCGATGTACAGGCCCTTTAACAGAAACTCCGTATCCATCCCCTTGCCAGCCCAAAGGTCCTCGTGACGGCGCATGAAATCAAAAGGTGGCGCCACGCCACAAAAAAGACAGCGGCAACCCGGCTCCACACGCCTCCAGGGGCCGCCGCATGCGAGAAACTCCTCTGTGGAGAACGCCGAGTCCCCGCACCAAAGAAGCAGGATCCATCTGTAAGCGGCTGAAATTGCATAAATAACAAACAAAAAGCGAAATCCGTCATAATTATTGGTTGACATGCATACCGGTCGGTACTATCTTTGGTGCATGGAAACGCGTACCACAAGGGATCCGGAACATACCCGTTCCGTGCTGCTGGAGGCGGCGTTCAAGGAAATTTACGAGAACGGCTTTCAAGCCGCCAGCTTGGAGCGCATTCTCTCCAACACCAACCTCACGAAAGGTGCGCTCTATCACCATTTCCCCAACAAGCGCGCCTTGGGCATCGCCGTGATTCGGGAGATTATCACGGAAAATATCGTGGCAAAAAACGTCGCTCCGCTTGAAGACACGGACGATCCCATTCCCATGATGACCAGGTTTATCGAGCACAACTCACAAGCCCCGGCATGGGCCACCATGCAATATGGTTGTCCTCTCAACAATCTGATCCAGGAAATGAGCCCGCTTGATGACGAGTTCCGGCACCATCTGCAACAGGTGCAATTTATATGGCATAAGGCCATCTCGGATGCTCTGGAACGGGGCCAGGCCAAGGGCAATGTGCGCACGGACGTGGACTGCGAGGAAGTGGCCATGTTCATTGTGGCGGCGGTGGAAGGCTGTATCGGTACAGCGAAAAATCTGCAATCCCGCGAGGCTTATTCCAGCTGCATGAACCAGTTGAAACGCTATGTGGAGAACTTGGCGGCATAAGTTTTTTTTCGTCCAATAACATACCAACCAGTATGGATATAGAGATTGGAATATAAATTCATATACGATGAGGGTCCAAAATGAAATCCCAAGGCAAGACCATCACCCACGAGCACATTGAGCGGGCACTGGAGAAGTTCAGGAGGCGGGGCGGGCTGATCAAGCAGCTTCCAGATGAAATCGTAATCCCCGACAGCATGCTGGGCGGCAGGTGGGGCGCCTATGAGCCCATCAGGCCGGACGGAGGCGGGAGCGGGACACACGGCAATTTGGTTTAGCCCGGCCTGGAAAAAATGAGGTCATCCCCAGCGCGCCTAGGGAAAACCTCACCGGTCCTGCAATATCGGCAATTGGGCGCCAGCGGGCGCGGTGCCCTGACAGGAATATTATTAATGGCCAACACCAAGATGGCATGGAGAGAACATGCCCCGCGGCTGGAGACACGGGGAAGCATACGAACCTTGGATTCGAGAGTATTTGCCCATGAAGCATTTCGAATGAGCGGTTGATTTTCCATTGAACCCTTGCAGTAAACCTAGATTGATTTGGAGGTAAAGATGAAACGGCTAATAATTACGATTTCGATGGTCCTGCTGATTGCGGGTCTGGGAGGTGTGAGCTATGCGGAAGAAAGCGCCGGCGGCGAGAAGAAATCCGCGACTCCGGAAGCGGGAATCCTGCTGGTGGACGAGTCGGTGCTGAGCAGAATCGGCGCTGATGGCGCCACGGTGAAATTCGCCAAAGACGCCAGGGTGCGCGTGGCAGTGCTGGACGCCTCCCTGCGGGCGGCGCTGCGAACCTATCTGACGGCTGGCGGTGACGTCTCCTCGGAGCCTGGATCGGAACCTAAGGCCAAAAGCGCCGATCCCGTCTATATTACGCACGATGTGAGCTTCTAGGGCTCGCCTGTGGACAGCGCCGCAGCCGGTATCGAGACCGGGGCTGCGGCGTATCCTTTGCTCTCATCATGAGACTCGGGCACCGGAAACCTCCAGCGGCCAATTTACTTATTTTCCCATATCAATATAGATTGATTTGTTGTATCCGTGCCAGCGCTGACCGATGGGAATCTGCCAGTGGCAATGAATTTCATGTTGAAATTACAGAGGCAGCCCACAAGGCTGAATCACATGGCGCCTATAAGTTGGGAGCAGTACATGCAGGGGGAGGTCAAATTGCAAGCTATAAATCGCGGCCGCGCGACAGATGGGCCCGCGCTCAGGGAGCAGCGGGAAATCCTGCAGGATTTATTTGCGGAATATCAGCCGCGGCGGGTGGCCTGCATGAGAGCGGGCAGTCCCATCTGGGAAATGCCCGTTGAATCGAGTTATTTCCCACACTCCATAGAGAACCAGCAATGACAAGCTTCAGGACAAGAATTGACTTCTATTTCGCCGGCTTTGGCCGGATGGTTTTTCGGCACCGCTTCAAGACCCTGTTGGTGATGGCGCTGGTAATCGCGGCATTTCTCTCGCAGCTTCCCAAACTGACCGTCGACACGTCCAACGAAAGCTATTTCCACAAGGACGACCCTACGATCGGAGACTACGATGCTTTCAGGGAGCAGTTTGGGCGCGAATCCTACGTGATTATTCCCATCGAGCCACCGGAGATTTTCGATACCGCCTTCCTCAGGAAGCTAAAAGCCTTTCACGAAAAACTGCAGGAAGAAGTGCCCTATCTGGAGGACATCACCAGCCTGGTCAACGTGCGCAACACCCGCGGCGACGGGGATGTGCTGGTGGTGGAGGATCTGCTCAAGGTTATTCCGGAGACGCCGGAGAAGATGGCACGCTTCAAGGGTCTGGCGTTGTCGTCTAAACTCTATCGCAATTTTCTCATATCCGAGGACGGCAAGGTCACCAACGTCATCATCGAAACCTTCGCCTATTCGCCTGACAAGGGAGATGAGGACCTGACCGCCGGTTTTCAGGAGAACGAGGGAAAACAGGAGGATACCGGGGAAGTACGGACACCGCTTTC
>JAPUIH010000390.1 GCA_027297205.1 SAR324 cluster bacterium
GGCAAAGTGGGCGTAATCAGCAAGGCCCGGCCGAAAGTGGAAGTGGTGCTCAGCAAAGGCCAGGCGATCATTGGCGAACGGGGTAAGGCCCTGTCCGAGGTGGTGGAGGTGAGCGAGGAGCAGCAGCAGGCCATCGTCAAGGAAGAAGGGCTGGGAACGTTCAAGAAACTGGTGATCCCCGAGGAGCTGTTCGATGAACTCTTCCCTTACATGGACGCGCTCTAATGGGCGCACGGGCCTGAGCCCACGCCGCCGACCCGCCCACCGGCTGCAGGCGGACTAACCCCAGACCTCACCGGCAACCCGCACCACCGTGCGCAGCTTGCGCTTCTGATCCGCCGGCGTGATACGATTGCCCAGCACGGATGTGGCAAATCCGCATTGCGGGCTCAGGGCGAGCCGCTCCAGGGGCAGATAGCGGGCCGCCTCTTTAATGCGCGCAATCAACTCCCGTGGCCGCTCCCTGCGTGCGGACTTGGTGGTGACCAGCCCCAGCACGACCGTCTTGTCCTCCGGCACCTCCCGCAAGGGCTCGAAGCCCCCCGAGCGCTCATCGTCGAATTCCAGGAACAGCCGCTGGGCCCGGATGCGCCGGAAAATCGGTTTGGCCAGCGGCTGATAGTCCCCCGAGACCAGCCACCGGCTGGCCTGATTGCCCCGGCACAGATGAAAGCCGAAGGTCAGGTTGGGAAATCCCTCCATTACCGCGTTGTCCAGTGCGATGCCCCGCTCCAGCCACTGCGTCCCGTGCCAGCCGCGCTGCTCGTAAAAAGACCGCAGCGCCGGATCGAGAAACGCGGTGTAGTGGGGCGCATCCAGCTGTACATAGCTCGCCCCCAGCCGCTCCAGTTCGGCCAATTCCCCCTTGAGGATATCCACCACGTCGGCCAGAAACGCGTCCAGGCTGGCATAGGTTCCCCCGGCCCGCTCCGCGTCCCAGAAGTTTGCCCACAGGCTCGGGCTGGGCAGGCAGACCTTGGGAATGCGCCGGGTGCGGGCCCGCAAATAGGTGAACTCCTCCGCGGCCAGGTGCCGCCTGGGCTTGAGCTTGCCCGTGATGCCCAGCCCCGCCGGGCGCTCCCGGCTCCAGTCCCCTGCATCCTCACCGCCGTGCCAGTCCCCCCACAGGAAGGCATCCAGATCATGGTCTGCAAATCCCTCCACGGCTTCGGTCATCTGGCTCTGGAAGGAAAGGCGGCGCATCTCCCCGTCGGTGACCACCTCCAGCCCGGCGCTTTCCTGCAGGGCCACCGCCCCATCCACGGCCGCATCCTCCACCGCCTTGAAGGCGGGCAGGGCCATGGCCCCGGCGGCCAGCCGCTCCCGCGCTTTCAGCAACCCGGGAGGACGCAGCAGGCTGCCCACCACATCCGCGTGTACGGTAATCATGTGCGCGCTCCCCGGTTAGGGGCGGTTATTGGATGGGTCGGCCCGCCTCCGCGCGGTAGGGGACGGGGTCTTGCAGCCGGTTGCCGGCAAAGCCTATCAGCCGCAACTGGCAGGCATCGCACCCACCCTGCCATGAATGGCGCTCTAGTTCCATTCCGGTGGGCCAACCCCGCGCTGGCCCTGAAGGCAGGTGCGCCGGGCAGCTTGTTCTTTTCTGATTTCTCGGACAATATGCGGGGGTTCGCGGCTGACGGTGCAGCCCGCTAGCGGGCCGGTCCTACCCAAATCCATGAGTACCGCAATGAAAAAGTCCTCTCTTCCCTTCTCCCGTGAAATCGAGGCCCGCAACGGCAGCCTGGTGGAACTGCGGCGGGACTTTCACAAGCATGCCGAGCTGAGCTTTCAGGAGCACCGCACCGCGGCAGTGATCGCGGAGCGAATCGCCGCGGCCGGCCTGGAGGTGCGCACGGGCATCGCGGGTCCTGGCGTGGTGGGCGTGCTGCACGGGGATAAGCCGGGGCGCACCGTGGCCTGGCGGGCGGACATCGATGCCCTGCCCATCAGCGAAGCGGTGCAACTGCCCTTCGCCTCGGTAAACGAGGGCGTAATGCATGCCTGCGGGCACGACGGCCACACGGCTATCGCCATCACCCTAGCCGAGATTCTGGCCGAGCGGCGGGCGGACCTGCCCGGTACGGTGGTGTTCATTTTTCAGCCGGGCGAGGAGGTGGTGAGCGGCGCCAAACCGATGATCGAGGCCGGCGTGCTGGACGATCCGCCGGTGGAGTGCGTGCTGGGCCTGCATCTGTCGGCCAGGGACCCGGTGGGGCAGGTGATCGTGCGGCCGGGGCCGTCCATGGCCTCGGCGGACTTCTTCGACGTGGAGATCAAGGGCAGCGGCGGCCACGGGGCCTTTCCCCATCTTTCCGTGGATCCGATCACCGTGGCGGCGCATATCCTGATCGGAATGCAGGACCTGATTACCCGGGAGATCTCCGCCCAGGAAACCGCGGTGCTCACCGTGGGCCAGGTGGAGTCGGGCAATAAGCACAACATCATCCCCGATACCGCCTATCTGCGCGGCACCATCCGCACCTTCCGTCAGGAGGTGCGGGATCAACTGGTGGAACGGCTGGGCAGCTTCGCCTCCCGCATCGCCCAGGCCTACCGGGCCGAGGCGCGCCTGCATCTGACGGGCGAATACTGTCCGCCCGTGGACAACGACGTGGACCAGACCGAACGCGTACGCCAGGGAGCGGTGGCCGAATTTGGGGAGGAAGCCGTCACGGAAGGTGTGCCCATCATGGGCAGCGACGATATGAGCCTGTTTCTCAAGGAGCGGCCCGGCTGTTACTTCCGCGTGGGCGCGGGATTTCCGGGAGAGGTGATTACCCACCATCAGGCCCACTTCCGCATTGACGAGGCAGGGCTGGCCGTGGGGCTGCGTCTGGCCATGCGCTCTGTGCTGGATGCGCTGCAACCCTGAACCCATTGCAATCGTTCTTAATGTATTATCGGCTTCCCCCGCGGGCCGACGATAGGAACGGACCCGTTGCCAAAACAGGAGGATGTGGTTGCCATTTGGCCCTGAATCAGTGTAATCTTTCTACTTTACATTAAACTATTCCGGCAGCAAAAGGGGAATGAAGACCAAATGACGACAACCAACGAGAAGCTGAAATCCTGGGTTGAGGAAATGGCCCAGTTGACCACTCCGGACCGCATTTACTGGTGCGACGGTTCCGATCAGGAATACGAGAGTATGGTCGAGGAGATGGTCGCGTCGGGCGATTTGGTGAAACTAAATCAGGATACCCACCCGGGTTGCACGCTTCATCGTTCCAACCCCGACGACGTGGCCCGCGTGGAGCATTTGACCTTCATCTGCACCAAGCATGAGGACGACGCCGGCCCCAACAACAATTGGATGGCCCCGGCCGACGCCCACAAAAAAGTGGACGCGCTGTTCGCTGGATGCATGAAGGGCCGCACCATGTACGTGGTGCCCTACGTGATGGGGCCCATCGACTCCCCCCTCTCCAAGGCAGGCGTGGAACTGACCGACAGCGCCTACGTGGTGGCTAACATGCGCATCATGACCCGCATGGGCACGCCCGCCATGAAGCGCATCGAGACCGACGCCAAGGACAGCTTCGTAAAGGGGCTGCATTCCATCGGCGACCTGGACCCGGAGCGGCGCTTCATCATGCATTTCCCCGAAGAGCGGTTGATCAAGAGCGTCGGCTCCGGCTACGGCGGAAATGCCCTGCTGGGCAAAAAATGCCACGCCTTGCGCATCGCCAGTTGGGAGGCGCGGGAATCCAAGGGATGGCTGGCCGAGCATATGCTGATTGTGGGCATCGAAACCCCGGAGGGGGAAATTCACTATGTGGCCGCGGCCTTTCCCTCCGCCTGCGGCAAGACCAATCTGGCCATGCTCATTCCGCCCGCCTCCCAGGCCGGCTACAAGGTATGGACAGTGGGCGAGGACATTGCCTGGATGCACCTGGGGGACGACGGACGGCTGTGGGCCATCAACCCGGAAGCGGGCATGTTCGGCGTTGCGCCGGGCACGGGCAAGGACACCAACCCCAACGCGCTGCAGTCAATCCAAAAGAACACCATCTACACCAACGTGGCCGTGACGCCCGACGGCCAGCCCTGGTGGGAAGGATTGAGCAAAGAGCCACCGGAAGGACTGACCGACTGGCAAGGCCGCCCCTACAAGGCCGGCAACGGCACCGCCGCCCACCCCAATTCCCGTTTCACCGTCTCCTGCAGCCAGATTCCCAGTTACTCCAAGCACGCGGAAGATCCTCAGGGCGTGCCCATCTCCGCCATTCTGTTCGGCGGACGGCGGGCCAGCCTGACGCCGCTGGTGTACCAGTCCTTGAATTGGCAGCACGGCGTATTCATGGGCGCCACCGTGGCGTCGGAAACCACCGCGGCCATTACGGGCCAGGTGGGCGTGGTGCGGCGCGATCCGATGGCCATGCTGCCCTTCTGCGGCTACAACATGGGCGATTACTGGAAGCACTGGCTGCAAATTGGAAAAATGTCGGACAACCTGCCCAAAATCTTCCATGTCAACTGGTTCCGCCGCAACGGCGACGGCGACTTCATGTGGCCGGGCTTTGGGGACAACCTGCGCGTGCTGCGCTGGGTGCTGGAGCGCTGTGCGGGCAAGGGAGAGGCGGTGCGAACCCCCATCGGCTACCTGCCATCTTACGGCGCGATCGACACCAATGGACTCGATGTCAGCCCGGAGACCATGGCCGACCTGACGGCGGTGGACCCGGCCGCCTGGCAGGCGGAGATGGACGACATCAACGAGTTTTTCGGCAAGTTCGGTGACCGCATGCCCCAGGAACTGCTGGACGAATCCGCCAGGGTCAAGGCCGAGTTGGCCAAAGCCTGACACCCGCGGCTATCCGGCACCGACCACGGTGAACATGCCCCATCTTCCGCCAGATTTACGGAGGATGGGGCGCGTCCCTGCCCTGCCTGGCGCCAGCGCCCCCTGCCGCGCATAGTATCGCCATCTCCCATATCATTCGGTCAGTCCATCAGCAAAAGGCGCGTTCCCTCATGAACACCAAGGAATTGCTCGGCCATGTAGGCGAATTCTGGGATGCGCGCATTCTGCCCACCCTGATGGACTATGTGAAGATTCCCAACGAGTCGCCCATGTTCGACAAGGACTGGGCAAAGCACGGCCACATGGAGCGGGCGGTGTCCCTGGTCGAGCAATGGATGAAAACGAACGGCCCACCGGATTTGCAGGTGCGGGTGCTGCGCGAGGGCAAGCGCACACCGTTGATCCTGGCCGAGTTGCCGGGCAGCTTGCCCCAGACCGTGCTCCTGTACGGGCACCTGGACAAGCAACCCCCCATGACAGGCTGGCGGAAGGGGCTGGGACCCTGGACGCCGGTGTTGGACAGGCAGGGGCGGCTCTACGGCCGGGGCGGCGCGGACGATGGCTACTCGGCCTTCGCCGCAGTGGCCCTGGCCAGGGCGCTCAAAGCCAGCGGCCAGCCCCACGCCCGGCTGGTGATGTTGATCGAGTGCTGCGAGGAAAGTGGTTCCCCACACCTGCCCCATTATCTTGCGGTCTGCAAAAAGCAGATCGGCAGTCCCAGCCTGGTGATCGCACTGGATTCGGGCGCGGGCAACTACGAGCGGCTTTGGAGCACCACCTCCCTGCGGGGCCTCCTGCAAGTCGGGCTGAAAGTGGAGGTGCTGCGCGAGGGTGTGCATTCCGGTATCGCCGGCGGCATCGTGCCCTCCCCGTTCCGTATCGCCCGCCTGCTGCTGGACCGCCTGGAAGACCCCGCCACGGGCCGCATACTTCCCGCGGAGCTGCAGGCGGACATACCCCCGGCCCGCATCGAGCAGGCGCGCCGCGCGGCGCGGGTGCTGGGGAGTGCGGTAGGCACGGATTTTCCGTTCGTGAAGGGCGCCCAACCCCAGGTAGACAACATCGTGGAGCTGTTGCTAAACAATTCCTGGCGTGCGGCCCTGACCATCACCGGCCAGGAGGGCATCCCGGAGACCGGCAAGGGCGGCAACGTGCTCTACCCTTCCGTAAACCTGAAAATCTCCCTGCGCATTCCGCCGGGCGTGAAGCCCGGCAAGGCGGGCCCGGCCATCAAAAAACTGCTGGAAGCCGACCCGCCCCACGGCGCCAGGGTCAGCGTGAGCGCCGGCGGCATGGAGGGCTGGGAAGCCCCGCCCCTTGCACCTTGGCTGGGCGAAGCCCTGGACGCCGCATCCCGCGAGATTTTCGGCAAGGATGCCTGCCATTTCGGGCTGGGCGGCACCATCCCTTTTATGCAAATGATCGGGGACAAGTTTCCCAAGGCGCAATTCCTGATCACCGGGGTGCTGGGACCCCATTCCAACGCCCACGGCCCCAACGAATTCCTGCACGTGCCCTACGCCAAGCGCCTCACCTGCTGCCTGGTGCGTATCCTGGCCGCCCACCACGACCATTACGCGGGCTAGGGTCTGTCTGAGAGAATGTATACCGCCCCGGCCCCCTGTCCTGAGCGAAGTCGAAGGGAAGTATGCGGAGTCCGTATCACCAACTGAATTCGCGCAAACCACAACTCTCAAACACAACCTAGCCCGAATATTTCACGAAACAGGTTCGGAGGCCTGAGGCCCGCAGCCCCTGCTGGGGGATCGTTTCTTCTCACGATGGAACCTCTTGGGCGCTCATCTGCCCGGGCTCAGTCGGGAAAGGAAATCTTGCCGAAGCCGATGGGGCGGCCATCGCCGCGGGCCGGGAAACCTTCCCCGCACAGGGTCTCGTTGGCCAGCACGGCGAAGAGCATCGCCTCCTTGAAATCGGGTGGCAGACCCAGGGATGCGGACTCCCGCCATTGCAGTTCCGGCAGGGCTTCGGCCAGCCAGCGCATCAGGGTGCCATTGCGGGCGCCACCCCCCGAGGTGTAGATTTCCACCCCTCGCAAATCGGAAATCTCCCGGCGCAGGGTTTCGGCCACCGTCTCCGCGCTGAGCCGGGTCAGGGTGGCGAGCAGGTGCTCGGGCGCGATGCCGCGCCCACCGTCCGGCAGCGTGGCCAGGGCCTGCTCCAGGTAAGTCTCGCCGAAGGTTTCCTGCCCGGTGGACTTGGGGCAGGGCAGTTTGAAGTAGGGATGGTCCTTCAGTCTGGCCAGCAGGGGTTGGTTGACCTGGCCCGCCCCGGCCAGGCCGCCGTCCCGGTCATAGCCTTCTTCCCGCTCCGGGAAACAGCGCCGCACGGCCAGGTCCAACAGGGTGTTGCCCGGCCCCGTATCCCCGCACACCGGCACGTGATTATCCTGCGCGGCGGGCAGCCAGTTGAAATTTGCGATGCCCCCCAGGTTGAGCAGAATGCGCGGGGAGGCCGCGCCCCCAAAGAGCAGCGCCTCCGCATAGGGCGCCAGGGGGGCGCCCTGTCCACCGCCGGCCAACTCCTTCTGCCGGAAGTCCGAGACCGTGAGAATGCCCGTGCCGACGGCCAGCCGGTCCCCATCGCCGATTTGCAGGGTCGCCGACTGGGCGGCCCCGGAGCCGCCGGGCTCCTGCCAGCTTTCCGGCGCGTGGTAGAGGGTCTGGCCGTGGGAAGCCAGGCAGTCCACCTGATCGGGCGCGACCCCCCAACTTTCCAGGGCGGCCAGCACGGAACGGGCATGGCCCTCGGCCAGCCAGGCATGGGCAATGGTCAGGCCGCGCAGGGAAACCGTCTCCCCAAAGGTCAGCGCGCGCAGGCGCGCCCGGTCTTCCGCGCCGTAAGGGTCTGTGACGGCGTGCAGCAGTTCCGCCCGGGTGGCCTTGCCATGGCCGATCACCCGGCACAGAGCCAGGTCCAGCCCGTCCAGGGAGGTGCCGGACATCCGCCCCAGCATCAGCCGTTCGGGCTTGTCACAAAGCGCGGCCAGTCTGGCGATACGGGTAGGCATGCTCACGGTGCGGCCTGATGCAAGGAGGCCTCCCCCTCCATGGTCAGGCGCTGGCGCAGGCGGGTGTGGCGCATTTCGGGGCGCACGTTGTTGAGGGCCATGCGCACCGCCTTTTCCGTGCCCAGCAGCACCAGCAGGCGCCGGG
>JAPUIH010000391.1 GCA_027297205.1 SAR324 cluster bacterium
TGTGCCGAGGGCGCTATTCCGGGATCAGGCGTGGCCACCCCAGGGTGGCCCGGCTGAAGCAGCGCGCCTCCCCTAGCTGCAATTCCGCCGCAATCCTTTTTCCCGGATTTGCCGAAGACTGTCATTGCCCACGGGCGGTAACTTTGGCAGGATGTCCATCCACTGGAAAGCAACAAGGGAGGAGCGATGACTCACCGCATAGAAACGATAGACGTGCAGGGCAGCCCGATGGAGGTATTCATATTTGAGCCGGAGGGGGCCGGGCCCCATCCGGGCATCGTGCTCTGCCAGCACATTCCGGTCGGCCATACCGGCGTCGAGAACGATACGGTCACCTTGAAGACCGCGGAGCGCTTTGCCGAAAACGGCTATGTGGTCGCGGCGCCCTTCATCTTCCATTGGTGGCCCAAGGAAGAGGAGATGCAGGTCAAGCGCGATGAATTCCGGGACGACTGGACCACCCTGGACTTGAATGCGGCCTATGACCTGCTGGCCGGATTGGATAACGTGGACGGGGAGCGCATCGCAGTGGCCGGCCACTGCTGGGGCGGACGGGTCTCGTGGCTGGCCGCGGGCTCCAATCCCCGCTACAAGGCTTGCGCGGTCTTTTATGGAGGCCGCATCAAGAATGTGTTGGGCGAGGGCACCCCTCCCGCCATCGAACTGGCTCCCAACATCCGCTGCCCGGTGATTGGATTATTTGGCAATGACGATGAGAATCCATCGCCCGCGGATGTGGACGACTACAGCGCGGCTCTAACGCAGGCGGGTGTCGAACATACGTTTCACCGCTACGACGGGGCCGGCCACGCTTTCCAGAGCTTCAACAATGAGGAACGCTACCGCCACGAGGCTAGTGAAGACGCGTGGGAAAAGGTGTTGCGTTTCTTTGCGGAAAAATTGAAATAGCAGCCCGGCCTCATTCGCGGGCGGCCGCCAGGGAGCGGTGCGAATCTGGGACGCGAAATATTCGCCCAGCGTGCGCGCCGGCCCGGGGGGACCCCTTTCCCGCGCTCCCGTGAAAACCCAGCCGCATCCGCCCAAACCGGTTTGGTGGGCCGGGATATCAAGGTCAGGGGAATTTTCTCGATCATTGCAAAAATAAAACCAACAGGGAGAAAACGAAATGGCGGCGTACGTCGTGATTCAAGCCGAGGTCACCGACCCGGATAAGTTCAAGCAGTATCAGGAACTGGCGGGGCCGAGCCTGGCGGCTTTCGGCGGAAAAGTACTGTCCGGCGGCAGCGACCTGGAAAGGATGGAAGGCCAGTGGCCGCGGCCCACGTTCGTGCTGCTGGAATTCGAATCGGTGGACAAAGCCAAGGCGTGGTATGCCTCCCCCGAATACCAGAAAGCCATTGCCGCGCGCAGCGGCGCCGCGGTGTTTGACATGATCGCCGTCGCGGGCCGCTAAAACCGCCCCACGGAACGGGCCCCGAGGGGCGGTGGACTTAACCCGCCAACCGGGCGCCGTGAGCCGTTTCCCAGGCCAACATGGCCTTCTTGCGGGCCGTGCCCCAGCGGTAGGCTCCAATTTCGCCCGACTTGCGGATCACCCTATGGCAGGGAATGAGATAGGCGATGGGATTTCCGCCCACCGCTCCGCCCACAGCCCGGGCAGCCTCGGGCTTCCCGATCAGCCGCGCAATGTCCTGGTAGGAGGCCAGGGCACCCGGAGGAATGTTCAGCAGGGCCTGCCACACGTTGACCTGGAAATTCGTCCCGAACAGATGCAGGGCCAAGGGTGATTGCCTCCCGCCTCCTTCCGCGCTGAAAATGCGCCGCGCGGTGGCTGCGGTGGCCTGGGCATCCTCGGTGAGGTTTGCCCGTGGCCAATGGCCGTGCAAGTCTTCCAGCGCCGCTCGCCGCTCCGGGTGTGTAAAGGACAGGCCGCACACACCGCGCTCCGTGAGGGACAGCAGGCATTCCCCGAAAGGTGTGGAGTGCCATCCGTAGCGGATGGTCATGCCCTCACCGAGCCGCTTGAACTCACCGGGAGTGGCCGCGTCCACGGCCACAAACAGATCGTGCAGGCGGGCCGGGCCGGAAAGCCCGCTGTCCAGGGCCGCATCCAGCACGGAGCGGGATTCGGCCAGCAGGGCCTTGGCATGGCTGAGGGTCAGAACCTGCATAAAGCGTTTTGGGCTGATACCCGCCCAGCGGCTGAACATGCGCTGAAAGTGAAACTTGCTCAGATGCACTCGCGCGGCCAACTCATCCAGGCTGGGCTGTTCCTGGTAATGCACTTCCAGATAACGGATCGCCGCCTCCACCCGGGCATAATCGCCGTTCATACCATTTTGTTCTGCTTTCATACTTTCGCCCTCCGATCGAGTATAGGGGGTTGGGTCCCGTTTCGCTATATGATGCCGTGGCTTGGCACAATGCGCCCACCCGATTCTTGCGAATATGTGGCCGCGGTTATTTTGCCGCGAGATATGCTGTAAATTGATACACTTCGAATGCATGCGGAGCAGGGTATTGGTAATGCAAAGCGAGCAGTCAAAGCGCCCCATCGTAATAATGGGAGCCCGTACGCCGGAGCAAATCGCGGCGGTACGGGGCATGATCCTAGCCTATGCCGAATCCCTGGGGGTGGATCTTGGATTTCAGAATTTTGATCTGGAACTAGCGGCATTGCCGGGTGTCTACGCAGCTCCGGCGGGCAGGCTGCTGTATGCGGAAGCAGGCGGGAAGGCCGCGGGCTGTGTAGGATTGAAGCGCCTTTCGCGGCAGGTTTGCGAGATGAAGCGCCTGTACGTAATGCCGTCCATTCGCGGTCTGGGCCTGGGCAGACTGCTTGCAGAAGCACTAATTACTGAAGCCCGGTACGCCGGGTATCGCCACATGCGGCTGGACTCCCTGCCCGGCATGGACGCGGCACAGGCGCTTTACACGCGGTTGGGATTCAGGGAAATAGCGCCTTATTACGACAATCCGGTGCAGGGCGCAGTGTTCATGGAATTGCCGTTAGCCGTAGATTGAGTGGGAAACATCACTTCTGGGCCGTTTCCGCGCTGTCCCGCATTAAGCGAGTAATACCTACCACGCCTCAATAACGGTAGAAGCGTGCAGGCTGCGGGAGCCATGGTTCTCGTATTCCGCCGGGCCGCCTTGTAGCCGGTCCTGCCCGCATGTTACCATTGGCTACGTTACCCAAGGCGAAAATACGGCCCCCAAGGCTCCGCGGCGATGATCGCGGTTGCGGTGTCCTCGGCTGGGAGTACTCCAACCCGATTTGGTCCCGCAACCTGCGCGGCCAGCCGGGCGAAGCGCCGAGGATTTCTAGATTCCGGGAGCGTTTATGGCAGGGGAACTGAAATTGCAGACGCCCTCGAGGCGGTTGGTGCTAATATCCAACCGGCTGCCAATTTCGCTGTCGCGCGCCAACGGCAAATGGCAGATCACCTCCAGTTCCGGTGGCTTGGTTACGGCCATGGGTCCCGTGCTGCGCAACCGGGGCGGAATGTGGATCGGCTGGCCCGGTACGGTGGATTCTCCGGGTATGGGCCGGTTGATGGACGCCCAGCAGGAAAAGTTCGGATTTTCCCTCGCGCCGGTCATGCTAACCCAGGAGGAGCAGGAAAATTTCTATTTTGGCTTTTCCAACAAGATTATTTGGCCGCTCTTTCACGGGCTGCAATCCCTTTGCGATTACAATCCGGCATATTGGACGGCCTACGAGGTGGTCAATTTAAAATTTGCCCACAGTATTCTGGAAAACTCGTCCAGCGACGATTACATCTGGATACACGACTACCACCTGATGAGTTCCGCGAAATATTTGCGGGGCCTCGGGATGAAATCCCCGATTGGTTTTTTTCTCCATATCCCTTTTCCCCCGCCGGATATTTTTCATAAACTGCCCTGGCGTACCCAAATCCTGGAAGGGTTGCTGGAATTCGATCTTCTCGGATTTCAGACCAGCCGGCACAAGCGGAATTTTATGCATGCCGTGCGCACCATGCTGCCGGAACTTCGTCCGGTCGGCAAAGGGCAAATCAGCCGCATTCCCCTCGGAGGGCGCGAGGTCAGGGTGGGACATTTCCCGATTGGAATCGACTACAAATCTTTCTCGATAAACGCGGCCTCCCCCGAAGTGGAACATCAGGTAATCGGACTCCACGACGCCTTTCCCGGATGCACCAAAATTCTAGGCGTGGACCGCTTGGATTACACGAAGGGCCTGCCTTACAAGTTAGATGGTTTTCGCAATGCGCTGCAGAATTATCCGGAGTTACGCAGGAAAGTGACCTTGATTCAGGTGGTGGTGCCGAGCAGGGAGGACATTCCTGAATACCATGCCCTGAAGGCCGAAATCGAAAGGCTTGTCGGACAAATCAACGGCCAGTTCGCCGATCCCGGCTGGTTGCCGATTCACTATACATTCCGCAGCTTGAAGCGTGACGAATTGCTGGCCTACTACCGCGCCTGCGAGGTTGCCCTGGTGACGCCGCTGGAGGATGGCATGAATCTGGTCGCAAAAGAGTACTGCGCTTGCAGCGAGCCCGATGGCGGCGTATTGATTCTGAGCGAATTCGCGGGCGCCGCGGCCCAGTTGAGGGGTTCCGCAATTATCGTAAATCCCTATGATCTGGAGGGCGTGGCGGCCGCCATCAATGAGGCCTGCATGATGGACGCTTCCAGCCGGAGCAGCCGTATGCGCAAATTACAGCGGGTCATTAAAGACCAGGACATATTCTGGTGGGTGGATTCTTTTCTTCAGGCAGGAATTTCTTCGGAGCTGGAAGATTATCCCATGCTGCTCCAGGCGCGGCAGGGACAAGTGGATGATTCCTGGTGGTGGGAGTCGGTGTAACTCCAATCCGGTAATTCAGCTCCAACACGGAAATCAAGGCGGTATAAATGGAATGCAGATGGGTTTACATGACCGCGGAAACGAGGGAAGAAGCGGAAAAGATCGGCAAGGCGCTGGTGGAGCGGCGGCTGGCGGCATGCGTCAACATCATCGGCAACATGACATCCATGTATTGGTGGGAAGGGGAGGTCCAGACTGGCTCCGAGACCGTGCTCATCGCAAAGACCGTCGCAGCCCATGTGCCCGCACTTGTTGAGGCGGTGAAAGCGGAGCACAGCTATTCCTGCCCCTGCGTGATCGCCCTGCCGATATTGGATGGCAATCCGGATTTCCTGGACTGGATCCGCTCGGAAACCAGCCCGCGAGAAAATTAGCTAATCCGTGTTGATGCAGGGCGGGAAATAGCAACGGGGCAAATCCTCGCGGCTTTTGTCCAGCAATATCGAGGAGATGATGAGGAATGCGGCCATGAAGAGCGCCACTGCGATGATAGTAGTCAGGCCCTTCTTGATGTTTAGAGGTTCCGCTCTATTCACATCGTAGCGATGGTAGTGGAGGTCGGTGTGCTCCAACTTTCCCTGATCGTCCAAATCGATAATGCGGCGCGCATAGTGCCTGGCCCAGGGCGGCAGTTTGTTTTCGGTTAGATAATCGAAAAACATCTGCTCCATTCGCTTTGGTTCCAGGTCGTTCCCATGCCACTCGTTGTAGCTCAACTGAAAAACCTGGAACTCGCCCACATCCAGCCGGTTGGAGGCTTCCGCAAGAAGATTATCCTCTATGTTGTCCATTTCGCCCAACTCGAAAAATATCTTCAGCATGGAATCCCCTGTGATAGGATGCGCTAGTGCCGCCAATGAGGCACTCAAACTATCGCTCTCTACTAGAATTTAAAACCGGCCTTAATGGAAATCCCCGAAAATCTGGTCAATTTGATTTTTATCGTGGGCACCGGGCTGGTCGCATGGCACGGGCTTACCTTCCGCACCGAGGATGGCGAGCGGGACTGGGTGCACCTTTTATTTGGCTGTATCGCACTATTGTACTGTTTTTGGGTCTTGTTCAGCGACGTGCTTGGACTCTTTTAGTCCCTCCACGCATATTCATGCACTCCCCCTGGTTCTTCGAAATTTCCCAACAGCCGATCCGCCGTGGTGGCTCCGTGCCTTCCAGGCGCTCCCGCCCCGGTCTTTCACCTACAGTTTCTTCTCGAACTTGTATGGGCGCTGCTCCTTGTCGATCTCCGGAATTTGCAGCAAACGCTGCGACACGGGTTTTTTAAGTTCCTGCTCCAGATATGCGGCACGGTCCACAATGGTTGGCGGGGCATCGTACTGGTTGCGGAAAAAGCGGGTAAGCCAATCGGGTCCCTCGCCCGTTTCCTCGTCCAGCTTGAGTGCCTTGCGGTAGTCTTGCAGGGCCTGCTCGTGACGGCTCATTTTGTCGTGTAGAATTCCCCTGTTGGCATAAGCCGCCGCGAAGTCCGGTTTGAGATCGATCGCATAATTGATCGCCTGCAGCGCCGCATTGAACTCGCCCAATCCCATCAATGCCAAGCCCCTGCCAAATTGCCCTTTGGTGCTCAGGGGCGCCACTTGCAACTGAATATCGAATTCCGCCAGGGCCTCCTGGAATTTCCCGTCCTCGAGTCTT